>CAVARE010000075.1:0-23341 GCA_963591145.1 Anaerotignum sp.
AGGAAATCGCAGCTGTCGCATCGGAAGCGAAAATCGAACCCGATTCGAACTCCCGGCAAAATCTCAAAACCGCAGCAGACTCACGCTGACCTGTTTTCTTAGGAGGCGCTTGTTATATCCATTTAACTAAGGGAACACATATATTGGAATCTGTTTACCGCATGCTATAATACAGAATCTGCCCATATTATGCAAGCAAATTCTGTTTTTCTTCATTGTTTCGCACACATAGCAGCTCTTTTTTAAGTATCGCTGCAGAATATTGTTACTGACAATTTTCTGTGAATCTGGGTGACACAAATCAAAGCTCTGCGGTGCTAAGAACTCATACAGAACGAAAATTACCCGCCGTTATATCAAAACCATACAGACACCGTCCAAAAATAATCATCCTAACCATCTTCGAGCAGTGTCTGTAACCAGGATTTTTTCACATAGAATCTGTCTCTTAGAATGTTTTCCACCAAATACAAAATTCTGTGGATTATTACTCACAATCAGTCATGTCTATGTGCAAATTTATTTTTATTTTGTAATTACATCCTTGCCCATGTATTTGCGGAGAACCTCTGGAACAACTATGCTTCCATCAGCCTGCTGGTAATTCTCAAGAATTGCAGCTGTGGTTCTTCCGATTGCAACACCAGAGCCATTTAAAGTATGGATGTATTCTGCCTTAGATGTAGGATCATCCTTGTACTTGATATTAGCTCTTCTGGCCTGGAACGACTCGAAGTTAGAGCAGCTGCTGATTTCTACATATCTGCCGTAGCTCGGCATCCAAACCTCGATATCATACTTCATTGCAGCTGTGAATCCCAGATCTCCGATGCAGATCTTAACAACTCTGTATGGAAGACCCAGTCTCTGAAGTACATCCTCAGCATCTCTTGTCAATTTCTCGAGTTCATCATAAGAATCCTCTGGTTTTACGAACTTAACCAGCTCAACCTTATTGAACTGATGCTGTCTGATAAGGCCTCTTGTATCTCTTCCTGCTGATCCTGCCTCAGCCCTGAAGCATGCTGTATATGCACAATGCTTGATAGGAAGATCCTTACCATCCAGAATCATGTCTCTATACATATTAGTTACAGGAACCTCAGCTGTAGGAACGAGGAAATATTCCTTACCATCACCATATACCTTATATGCATCTTCTTCGAATTTAGGAAGCTGACCTGTACCTGTCATGCTCTCACGGCTTACCATAAATGGTGGAAATACCTCTGTATATCCGTGTTCTGCTGTATGTATATCCAGGAAGAAGTTTGTAATAGCCCTCTCAAGTCTGGCTCCATCGCCTCTGTATACCGTGAATCGGCTTCCGCTGATCTTAGCTGCCGTCTCAGGATCTAATATACCCAGGTCAGCGCCCAGATCCCAGTGTGCCTTTGGCTCAAAATCGAACTTAGTAGGCTCAGAAAATCTTCTGATTTCCACATTGTCCTCATCGGTTTTGCCCAGAGGTACAGTCGGATTCGGAATATTAGGAATCGTAAGCATATAAGCATTAATTGCCTTATCTGCCTCTGCAACCTTAACATCCAGATCCTTGATCTTAGCTGCCAGCTCCTTCATCTCAGCCATTACAGCTGTGGTATCCTCGCCAGCCTTCTTCATCTGAGGAATCATCTTAGATACCTTATTCTGCTCTGCTTTAAGAGCCTCTACCTCACCCAGAAGATTTCTTCTGTTATCATCCAGAGTTTTGAACAGGCTTAAGTCAAATTCTTCATTTCTGTTGGCCAATGCCTTCTCAACTTCTTCAAAATTGTTTCTTAAAAGCTTAATATCAAGCATTTATAACACCTTCATTCTTTATATTTTTCTTTCGGTTCCCTTGAAAGTTACCTATCTGTATACTCTTTTATGGTATCTGGCTGCAATCCTACTGAAATCATATAATAAAGCAAGTAAAACATATAATTTCGCGTCTATTTAATGACTATTATTAAATAAATTCAATGTCAGCCAGACAATACTGCAAATATCTCGTCAATAATATATCAATTTCTGTTATTTAATAAAGTATAAATTCTGTCTAACTCATCCTCAGAGAAATAGCTTATCTCTATCTTGCCTTTTCCCTGTTCCTTCTGCAGAATTTTTACCTTAGTTCCCAGGTTTTCTGTCATATTCTTCTCTAAATCCTTGTAGAATACGCTGTTTTTTATTTTTCTTGATGCTTTTTTCTCTTTTTCAGGCTCATTTAGCTTCTTAACCAGATCCTCTGTCTGTCTTACGCTCAATGCCTCATCAAGAATTATCCTGGCTACCGCCTTCTGCTGTTCCGGATCTTCTAATCCTAATAACGACCTTGCATGTCCTGCACTTAACTTGCCATCTGCCAGCAGCTTCTGCACGGAATCCTCAAGCTTTAACAGTCTCATCGTATTAGCTATCAGAGTTCTGCTCTTAGATATTCGCTGCGATAATTCTTCCTGGGTCAGATCATAATCTTCTATAAGCTTCTTATAAGCTACTGCTTCTTCTATCGGATTAAGATTTTCTCTCTGAATATTCTCTATCAGGGAAATTTCGGCAATTTCCTTGTCTGAATATTCCTTTATTACAACCGGAATTTCCTTCAAGCCCGCTATTTTAGCGGCTCTCCAGCGACGCTCGCCTGCGATTATCTCATAATAGTCATTTTTTTTGCAGACAACTATAGGCTGAATTATTCCATATTGCTTAATAGATCCTGCCAGATCTTCAAGAGCATCCTTGTCGAACTGTTTTCTCGGCTGATCTCTGTTAGGTTCAACCTGAGATATTTTCAGCATCTGCGGTTCTGTATCTTCCTTTTCCTTATCTGTAGCTGTTGGAATCAGCAGATCCAGACCCTTTCCCAGACCAGTTTTTCCTTTTTTTACCATAAATTTCCACCTGTCAGCGTATTTAAAGCTTCTTTTTCAACATTTTTGAGGCATCCTGTTTCTGATTGTGATAATTTTTTCGTGTTATCACAAAATCACAGCTCATGAGCTACCATTTCAAGTGCAAGCTGTCTGTAGGCCTCCGCACCTGTAGAATCTGGTGCATATGAGGTTATCGGCATTCCATAGCTCGGAGCCTCTGCCAAACGTACATTTCTCGGAATAATCGTTTTATAGATATTCTCATCCAGGTTGTTCTGCACATTTTCAACGACTTCCTTCGACAGATTATTTCGGGAATCATACATTGTAAATACAACTCCCTCCAATTGAAGCTTCGGATTCAGCTTCTGCTGAATCAAATTTACCGAATGTATGAGCTGTGACAGCCCCTCCAGTGCATAATATTCACACTGAATCGGAACCAGCACCGTATCAGCCGCTGTCATTGCGTTAATTGTCAACATACTCAGCGATGGAGGACAGTCTATAAGAACAAAATCAAACCTGCCCTTTTGTTCATCAAGAATCTTTTTTAATGTATACTCACGATTATCTATAGATACAAGCTCAATTTCCGCTCCGGAAAGCTCAATATTAGCCGGCAAAACATATAAACCTTCATATTCTGTCTCAACTACAGTCTCTTCGAATGAAGCATTTCCCAGCAAAAGGTCATATACCGTATGTTCTGCCTCGTTTTTATCCACACCAACACCGCTTGTTGCATTACCCTGTGGGTCAAAATCGACCAGCAGAACCTTACATTTTCCCTCTGCTAATGCTGCAGCCAGATTTATTGTAGTTGTAGTCTTGCCAACACCGCCTTTCTGGTTGGCAACAGCTATTGTTCTTCCCATTTTATCTCCATGCTATATCATAATGAATATAATTTTTCGCAAGGAAAATTCTAGCATACTAAGGCGTCAAATTCTACTTGTTTATATAGAATTTTCTCATTCTGGCTAATACTAATCTTGAGATAAATGTTTCACGTGAAACATTTTATTTGGTCATATGCAAATTCTTATAAAATGATCAGCTGCACAAAATACAATGAACCTTATCTACGTGAATCAAATTCAGTTTAATTTTTTCATAGATGAATTTTGTTCACTTGAAGCAATCTTTTTTTTCAGCCATAAATTGCCATTTCTGAATTGAACAATAACCCTTTTTATACTATACTGTGGTCAGTAAACGAGAGATTGATTTATATTATTACTAGTTATTAATCCTCTACAAAGTCACTGATCATATATTAATGATTTGGGGTATTATTTATTTGTTATTGGTGATTTTGATGGTTTTCCCGGGCGACGCGGATATTTTATCTGCGTCGCTTTTCCTTTATGTATAATAATAAGGCTTCTGCTTATATCAGAACCAGGCAGCTTGAATTCTCTGATTTCTTCTAATTCACCACCCAGAACCTCCAACGCCGTTCTCGCGGCATCCAGTTCTTCCTGATATTCGCCAGACTTATACAATATCGCATATCCACCCACTTTAATAACAGGCAGACAATACTCCAGCAGCACCGACAGGTTAGCTACCGCCCTGGAAACGCAGAAATCAAATGTTTCTCTCATGCTGCTTTGTCCGATTTCCTCGGCCCGCCCCTGAATAGCGGTCACATTCTTAATATTTCCTTCATTTATAACTTCATTTAAGAAATTAATTCTTTTATTAAGGGCGTCTGCCAGTGTAAACTTTAGTTCAGGCAGCATTATAGCCAGTGGAAGTCCTGGGAATCCTGCCCCGGTACCCATATCTATAACACTTATCATGTCATTACTGCATTTTTCTGTTAATTTCTCACAATATTTCAGAATTACAGGCGCAGCTTCCACCGAATCCACAAAATGTTTCACGTCGATTTCCTCTGGATCAGTAACAGCCGTAAGGTTCATCACCTTATTGCGTTCAATAAGCAGCTCACAGAATTTATCGAACTGTTCAGCCTTTATTTCATCGTAATTCAGATTATTTTTCTTGCAGAATTCCCTTAGTTTATAAAATTGTTTCACGTGAAACATTCTCCTTATTTATAACTTCTTTTGTGACAGGTAAATCAGCAGCACTGAGATATCAGCAGGTGTAACACCTGAGATTCTCGAAGCCTGTCCGATTGAATGAGGCTTGAATTTATTGAGCTTTTGCTGTGCTTCGAGTCTTAATCCCTGTATTGTTGAATAATCAACATCTTCAGGTAGCTTTCTTACTTCAACACGTTTAAAGTTCTCAACCTGTTTTTCCTGTCTCTTGATATATCCTTCATATTTAATTTCAATATTTATCTGATTTATAATATCTTCTGGCAGTTCTTTATACTCAGGATCCAGTTCTTTAACCTTTTCATAGTCCAGTTCAGGTCTTCTTATCAGCTCATCCAATGTAGCCGCGGTATTAAGTGGTGTACTGCCGTATTTTTCCAGCACTGCCTGGGTAGCTTTTCCTGCGCCTATGCTGATCGTTTTAAGCCTTGCCACCTCTTCGTTGATAGTTTTTTGTTTATATACCACATAATTATACCTGTCATCATCAATGAGGCCTATTTCATGTCCTATCGGGGTAAGTCGCAGGTCTGCATTGTCCTGACGCAGCAGGAGCCTGTATTCAGCACGGCTTGTCATCATTCTATACGGCTCAGTATTTTCCTTAGTTACAAGATCATCAATCAATACGCCTATATATGCCTGGCTTCGATCTAGGATAATCGGATCCAATCCCTGCACCTTTCTTGCCGCATTTACACCTGCCATAAATCCCTGTACAGCCGCCTCCTCATATCCTGAGCTGCCATTTAGCTGTCCGGCACTAAATAATCCGGATATATTCTTAAATTCAAGGCTTGACTTGATATCATTTGCATTTATGCAGTCGTATTCTATTGCATAAGCATTTCTGACAATTCTAACGTTTTCAAGTCCCGCCAATGTCTTATACATTTCAAATTGAACATCCTCTGGAAGAGAAGAGCTCATTCCGGACAGATACATTTCATTGGTATATAAGCCTTCTGGCTCAATAAATATCTGATGTCTGTCTTTATCTGGGAATTTTACGACCTTATCTTCTATCGAAGGGCAGTATCTAGGGCCTGTTCCCTCAATAGCACCAGAAAATAGCGGCGAACGGTCAATATTATCACGTATTATCTTGTGAGTTTCTTCATTAGTATAGGTTAAATAGCAGGACACCTGTTCCTTTTGAATCGAAGCCGGATCTGTTGAAAAAGAGAAGGGTACTATCTTCTCGTCGCCCTTCTGTTCCTGCATTTTTGAAAAATCAAGACTTCTTCTGTCTACGCGGGCAGGAGTTCCTGTTTTAAACCTTCTTAATGGTATACCATTTGCCACAAGAGATGCGCTCAGATGATTTGCCGCCTGAAGACCATTCGGTCCAGTATAATTAACAACATCTCCATAGATACATCTGGCTTTCAGATATGTTCCTGTTGCCAGAACTACAGCCTTTGCATGATATGTCGCGCCCGAATACGTCTTTACCCCATTAATGACACCATTTTCTATGATAAGATCAGCTACTTCTGCCTGTCTGATGGTAAGATTATCAGTATTTTCCATGGTTTTGCGCATTTCGCGACTATAGTCCTGCTTATCTGCCTGGGCTCTTAATGAATGAACCGCCGGACCCTTGGATGTATTAAGCATTCTGGACTGAATAAAGGTTTTATCGATATTTTTGCCCATCTCGCCGCCCAATGCATCCAGCTCGCGCACCAAATGTCCCTTGCTGCTTCCACCTATATTAGGATTGCAAGGCATCATCGCTATGCTATCGACGCTTACTGTAAAAACTATCGTCTTAAGTCCCAGTCTTGCCGACGCGAGAGCTGCCTCGCAGCCCGCATGACCCGCACCAACAACTACAATATCATAATATTCTTCTACACACTTATTCATATTCTTACCACATTATTTTGATCAATAATTAACTTTTCAATTCTCAGATTTGCTGTGTTTAGGGAATTTAATTATATTTCACGCCTTAGCATATCACTTTCCCATACAGAATTTGGCAAATATTTCATCTGCCAGGTCATCTTCTATCGCCTCACCAATTACCCGGCCCAGGCTGGTATATGCGTCCATAAGATCTATTGTATAAAAATCCTCCGGCATATCCATCTTTATGCTCTCGATTGCCTTCTGTATACTTCCATATGCATCCGAAAGCGCTTCCTTCTGTCTCATATTTGTTATATAAACCTGATCATTGAAATTGATATCCTTGTTATAGAACATATGACGCACAGTCTCGGTAAACTTATCTAAACCGGACTCATTTTTAGCCGAAATTTCAATGATTGGCAGCTTACATTCATATTTATACTGTCTGCTGAGGTTTTCAAGAAGAGCTTCTCTGTCCATTGAACCGCCTATATCCTGTTTATTCAGCAATATAATGACCTTCTTATTCTTAATAATATTAAGAATTTCTTCATCATCACTATCCAGATTTCTGGATCCGTCTATCATCCATAGAATAAGGTCTGCCTCTTCGGCATAATCCCTGGCCTTGTCCACACCGATTTTCTCAATAATATCCTCTGTATTTCTTATGCCAGCGGTATCTATTACATTCAAAGTAATGTCTCCCAGCCTGATATTTTCTTCCAGTGCGTCTCTCGTAGTTCCGGCTATCTCTGTAACGATAGCCCTGTCCGTTCCGAGAAGTGCATTAAGAAGGGAGGATTTGCCGACATTTGGCTTGCCCAGGATTACTGTTCGTATTCCCTCCTTGATTATCCTTCCATCATCCGCTGTATCTATGAGACTTTTTATGCAAATGCCTGCTTCCTGAACTATCGGAAGCAGCTGTTCGCCATATCCCTCCATCTCAATATGTTCAGGATCATCCAGTGCGGCCTCTATATATGCGATCTGCTCCAACAAAATCGCCCTTTGACTCTTGATTTTTTCTGATACTGAGCCTCTTAATTGAGTAACGGCACTCTTTAATGCATAATCATTTTCCGCATTTATGACATCTATAACTGCTTCTGCCTGTGACAGATCTATTCGTCCATTGACAAATGCACGCTTTGTGAATTCTCCCGGCTCAGCAGTTCTCGCTCCTGATCTTATTACCAGCTCAAGAACTCTGTTTAATACATACATTCCGCCGTGACAGTCGATTTCCACCGTATCCTCCCGCGTATATGTATGTGGTGCCTTCATTATGATCACCAGAACCTCATCTACAACCGAATCACCATCCACAATATGACCATAGTGAACAGTATGACTCTTCACCTCTGTCATTTTTTTGGAAGCATTTGCTGGTCTGAAGATTCTGCTGATGATATCAATCGCATCATCACCACTAATCCGTACAATTCCTATTCCCGAACTATTCATTGCCGTAGATATAGCAGCAATAGTTTCTGTCTTATTTACCATCTATTTTTCCTTATTATTGCAATGTTTCTGCCGTCCAGCCACAATATATCTGTCATTTATCGTGAGATTGCTTCGCACTTCGTGCTCTCGCAATCCCGCCTACATTCGCAATCCGGGCTATCGCCCTGCTTGCTCATGCAGGTACGCCTGGCCGATAGATAAGAATGAGTCCGTGATATACGGCTCATTCTTATCTGCCGTCCAAGACGATAAATACAAAAGCCGGGCATTTGCTCCCGGCTTTTTCTTTTCATTATCAGCGGCAGAGCTGCTGCATGATCATATAATTCTCTTAAATTTCAAGACTTCTTGTAATAAATTACAACTCGTCTGTTCGGCTCCTCGCCCTCGCTCTTGGTTGTTACATACTTATCCGACTGAAGATATGAATGAATAACCCTTCTCTCATACGGATTCATTGGCTCAAGAGCAACCTTCTTTCTGGTTTTCTTAACCTTAGACGCAATATTTTTAGCGAGATTTTCGAGAGTTTTCTGTCTTCTTTCACGATAATTATTCGTATCTACCTTAACTCTGTAGTAATCCTTCTCGTCCTTGTTAACGATTATGCTGCACAGGTACTGGATGGCATCCAGAGTCTGACCTCTCTTGCCGATCAGGTCTCCTGTATCCTCGCCATCAATTACTATGCTCACAACCTTTTCTGTTTCATCAACAGTTGTAGTAATCTCAGCCTTAACATCCAGCTTTTCAAATATTGCATTGAGAACCGCATTAACATTCTTATTTTCAGCAGCCTCGCCTGTTATAATAACAGACTCTTTCTTGATTTCTGCCGGCTTTTCCTGTACATTTGCCTTGATTTCATCATGCTCTTCAGCATGCTTGTCTTCTTTCTTTTTCTCTGGCTTGGCAAATGTTTTCTCTTCTTTTTTTACTGAAGCAGCCTCTGGTTTAATCTCTTTCTTTACTTCTGGCTTCTTCTCTTTTTTATTTTCAAATTTTGGCTGTTTCTTAGCCTCCGGCTTAGATTCCTTATTGATTCCTCTTAATTCTGCCTTAAAATCAGGCTTAATATCTATCTTTTCTTCAACTTCCTGATTTTTTTCTTCCTTCTTGCGGGCGCGGATTACTGCATCCTTGCTGAATAATCTTAATATTCCGGCTGAACCTTCTTCAATAACTTCATATTCCAACATATCACTGGTGATTCCCAGTGATATTGATGCCTCTGTTATGGCATCATTTACTGTTTTACCCCTATATTCTTTAAATTCCATCTCAGATCTCTTCTCCTATTTTTTATATTTCTTACGAGATGATCCTGTTTTTTCATTCAGATCAATTCCCTGCTCCTCGTTAAACTGCTTAACTATTGCTGCCTTTGCAGCGAGTGAATTGGCAGGCGGAGGAGTCTGTGTCGTTCTCTTACTTTCCTCTACATTAATATTTGCTCTGTCTGAAATAGTAGATATATTCTTGGTGCTTGTATTGGCTGCCTTAGTAAGCGTACTTCCACTCACACCATCCTTTTCTCTCTTCTTCTTAGCCTTTTCTTCAGCCTTGGCCATATTTTCCTTAACGAATTCATCCATATCAATCTTTCTGTAATGCTTATTGATAAGAATCTGCAATACTACCTGGAAGGCCGAGCTTATACACCAATATAAACCAATTGATGCATTAAGTGTGAAGCAGAAGAATACCGATATAAGAGGCATGAACAATCCCATGCTCTTCATTGAAGCGGCTGTCATATCATTTGCCGCATTCTGTGAAGATGTTGATGCTGCCTGTGACAATTTAAATGAAAGCCACTGTGTAAATCCTGAAATCAGAGGAATAAGCACTGCTACTATTCCTATTCCGCCTCCAATGATCAGATTCCATGGTGTCTCACCGAGGTTTATGCCGCAAAATGTGTTAAGTCTGGTTATATCAGTATAATTCGTCTGAATCGCTGTTAATGTATCTCCTGAGAATAATCCCATCATTTCGTTCCAGTTTTTAGTTGGAAGAGAACACAATAATGTAACCTTATCTGTCACACTCAGATCGGCCGTCCACTGCGTCAGACCGGAGATTGAAGAAATATCTGTAGTTCCGATAGCTGAAATAACATTCTGATAATATGCATTAAAGCTATCTATATATGTAGGTATTTTTCTGATAACACCATAAAGTGCGATGATTATAGGAAACTGAATAAACGATTGTATACATCCGCCTGTCTGCGAAATGCCATATTTGGCATAAACAGCCTTCGTCTCCTCCTGCATCGCAGTCATGGCATAAGTGTCATTTCTGCCCTGATATTTAGCTCTGATGGCATTAATTTCAGGATTAGCATATGAAGACAGCTTGCTGAATTTCTGCTGCTTAACAGTAAGCGGAAGCAGGATGCATTTTACTACGACTGTGAGAAGTATAATACACAGACCCAGATTGGCGATTCCTATCCAATCAAGAAACAGATAGATATACTTTACTACATAACCCAATAAATCTACTATCTGCTTAATAACCGGCCAATCATAACATCCGCCTGAAGTAGACGCACTTGTGCTGGCACAAGCTGCTAAAAAATTTATCACTTAATTATCCTCCTTATGGTACCGGGTCGTAACCACCCTTGGAGAATGGATTGCAGCGCAGAATTCTCCATGCCGCAAGTCCCAGCCCTTTGAGGGGGCCATGCTTCTCAATTGCCTCAATAGCATATTGTGAACAGGTAGGGTAATACTTACAATGATTATATTTTTTATACCCGGAAATATGTTTCTGGTAAAATTTTATTGGTGCTATTAGCATTTTTCTTATCATGATCATACACCAACTTTTCAGCTGTAAGAAATTCTTTTAGATATGCATCAGCTGATTTTAATATTATGCATGCAAATGCAGGCAAATTCTGTTACTACAAAAACACTGACTTTCTGCTATGAAAGTCAATGTCTCAGATTAGCTTCATCTTCTTAGATAAATAAAGCAGAGCATCACAAACATCAGAGAAGTTTTTATCAACCGCACGATACCTGGCTACAACTACAAATCTGTATCCTGTAGGCAGCTTTTCGCGCAGTTCAACAAAACTTGCTCTGATGACACGGGATAATCTATGCCTTATTACACTATTTCCCACTTTTTTACTTACTGATATTCCGAGCTTCTGCTCGTCACCATCAGTTGCCAATGCATACAACACTAGAAAACTATTTGCTGCAGAATGGCCTTTTTCATATACTTCCTTGAATTGCGAAGTATTCTTTAGAGAATCTATATTTCTCAAAATTGTCACCTTATCTTCTTCTAAAATAGGATATCATCAGATATTTTATTATAGAAGAAAGACCACCTTCTTCGTGGTGGTCTTAAGCTGATAATACTTTTCTTCCCTTTGCTCTTCTGGCTGCTAAAACTTTTCTTCCGCCAGGAGTAGACATTCTTGCTCTAAAACCATGAACTTTAGCTCTTGATCTCTTTTTAGGCTGAAAGGTCATTTTCATAAGGCTACCACCTCCTTGTATTTCTTGAAAAAATTGCAAAAAGAATTATATTTCATAAATCCCCCAATAGTCAAGCACTTTCTTCTTTTTGTTTCGTTAAATTTTCCCATAAAACCGCCTTCTTTACTTATGCCCATTTATCAACATTTTATCAACATATTTAAACACATCTTATTCGCGCCTTATTCACCGTTTAAATCACTTTTTTTTATTTTTCCATACTCCTATATATCAGTTGAAAATTTACCTTAATAATAGTATAATTTTGACATACTTTAAGAGCGGTGTTCACTCTGCCGCTCTTATGTCATGTTATAAGGTTTTTGATGCGATACATACATATCATTTTACTGCATCATCTGATTTTTTTACCACATAAGATTTTTTTCTCATTGATGGTTCGATTTTTGTTTTTATTGGAGTTGTTTTATGCTGGAACTAATTAAAAGTAAGTGGTCCTTAATTCTTGATTCACTTAAAAATGAATATGATATTTCTGATGTTTCATTTGAAACATGGCTGGCACCATTGGAAGTGGCTGCAGTAGAAGATAATAAGATTTTCATTGTTGTTCCAGAGAATTCAATAGGACTTAAATATATTAAGAAGAAATACTATCTTCCATTTAAAGTATCTGTCGCTGAGGTGACAGGTGAGAATCTTGATATTGAATTCGTTCCTTCTGATCAATTCAGCCCTGCGGATGTTGTCACAGAAGAAGCAAATAAACAGCCGGACGTTTTCGAGAAGGCCGGTCTTAATCCTAAATATACGTTTTCTAACTTTATAGTAGGTGACAATAATAATATCGCCCATGCAGCTTCATTGGCTGTAGCGGAAAGCCCCGCCGAAATCTACAATCCTCTCTATATCTATGGAGGAGTGGGTCTCGGCAAGACTCACCTCATGCAGGCGATTGCTCACTTTATTTTATCAAGAGATCCTGAGAAAAAGGTTCTCTATGTTACAAGCGAGAATTTTACAAATGAGATAATAGAAGCCATAAGAAATGGCAATCCTCAGGCCAATTCCCGCTTCAGAGAAAAATATAGAAATGTTGACGTTCTCCTTATTGATGATATCCAGTTTATCAGCGGTAAGGAATCCACGCAGGAGGAATTCTTCCATACATTTAACCAGCTCTATGAACACAAGAAGCAGATAATCATTTCTTCTGACAAGCTGCCTCGCGAGATTAAGAGTCTTGAGGAAAGACTTATCTCCAGATTCTCATGGGGACTTGCCATTGATCTTCAGTCTCCCAGCTATGAGACCAGGGTTGCTATCCTGAAGAAGAAGATTGAACTGGAAAATACTCCTCCTATTCCTGAGGATGTTATTGATTATATTGCGGCAAATGTTTCTTCAAATATCAGAGAATTGGAAGGATCCCTTACCAAGATAATAGCTTATTCTAAGCTTACATCGTCAGTGATTGATCTTCCATTTGCAGAAGGAGTATTAAAGGATCTTTTTA
Source organism: Anaerotignum sp. (assembly GCA_963591145.1). GTDB lineage: Bacteria > Bacillota > Clostridia > Lachnospirales > Lachnospiraceae > RGIG5612. Next base: position 13,253 of record CAVARE010000075.1, read on the forward strand.
CCAGCACTCAGCGGGAGATCACACCTGACAGCATTATTAAGATAGTAGCTGAACATTTTAATATATCCGTATCTGAGCTTTCTTCTAAGAAGAAGAGTGCAGATATCGTATATCCTAGACAGCTGGCTATGTATCTATGCAGAACTCTCACGGATGCAGCTCTTTCTTTAATAGGTAAGAAATTAGGAAACCGCGACCATACTACTGTACTTCACGGCTATGAGAAGATACAGGCTGAGGTTGACAATAATGAGAAGACTAAAAATGACATTGAGATTCTGAAAAAGAAAATCTGTCCTTATTAATACACAGTTTATCTACATTAATGCACATTAGATGTAGATAAGTGGTTGATTTGTTTGTCCGCTTTGGTATTTGCCAAAACGACTGATTATTTATCAACTATTCTTACATATATTGATAACAGTATGATTGAAGATAAATTTTGGCTTAAAATAAAGCATTTTCAGGCTTTTAAACAAATTCACAGCCCCTACTGTTACTACTAGAAAAATATATATACTAATAAATAACCCATTTCATTTCGAAAGGAGATATACACTAATGATCATTTCATGCTCGAAATCAGATTTGCTTGATGCTATTAATATTGCTCTTAGAGCAGTTCCTTCTAAATCAACAATGACTATACTGGAGTCTCTTCTTATAACAGCAGATGATGAGATTACTATTACAGCCAATGATAATGATATGGCTATTAAGACTAAAGTAGCAGATGGTGTAGTTAATGAAAAGGGCAGCATAGCCATCGAAGCAAGAATCTTCAGTGAAATCGTAAGAAAACTTCCGGATAATGAAGTTGTAATAGAGACGAATAAAAATCTAAAAATGAAAATAAGCTGCGAGGATTCGGTATTTAATCTCAGCGGAAATGATCCTAATGAATTTCCTGATCTTCCTGAGACAGGAGAGACTAAGAGCGTCAGCATATCGGATTTTACATTAAAAGAGCTCATAAGACAGACTATCTTCTCAATTGCTGTTAATGATACAAATGCATTGATGAAGGGTGAGCTGTTTTCTATCGAGGACAATATGATTAAGGTTGTATCCCTTGACAGCCACAGAATTTCTATCAGAAAGGAAGAGCTGGCATTTAATTATGAGAACAGTAAGGTGATAATTCCTGGCAAGACTCTTAATGAAATCAGCAGAATATTAACAGGTGATGTTAATGAGATTGTTGATATGGAATTTGATAAGAGATTTATCAAGTTTACATTTGGCAATACCATGGTAATCTCACGCCTTATCGAAGGAGAATTCTTCAACGTAGAGCAGATGATCTCATCAGATTACTCTACAGAGGTAAGAATTAATAAAATAAATTTCATGAATAACATCGACAGAGCCATCACTCTCGTAAGAGAGGGCGATAAGAAGCCGCTGGTATTCGAGATAAGAGACGGATACATGAACATGGACATCAATACCTCACTGGGATCTATGAGCAGCAAGATGCCTGCTAATAAGACAGGAAATGACCTGATGATCGGATTTAATCCTAAATTTATCATGGATGCATTGAAGGTTATCGACGACGAGGAGGTATCATTGTTCTTCGTTAATTCTAATGCTCCATGCTTTATAAGAAATGATGAAGGAGATTATGTTTATATTATTCTTCCGGTAAATATAAACAGATAATATTATGTTTGAGATTAAGCTTAGAGATGAATATATAAAATTAGGACAGGCTCTTAAGGCTGCCAATCTGGTAGAAAATGGAGGATTTGCTAAGGAAGTCATCGTAAATGGTGAGGTTTTGGTAAATGGTCAGGTAGAATACCAGAGAGGAAAGAAACTTGTAGATGGAGATATTGTAGAATATCAGGGTAACCAGATAAAAATATGCAAATAAAAAATCTTAATCTTCAAAATTACAGAAATTACGATTCTTTATCTGTTAATTTTTATCCTGGCTGCAACATCATATATGGAGAAAATGGCCAGGGAAAGACAAATATCCTCGAAAGCATATACATGTGCGGCTTTGGTAAGAGCCATAAGAGCAGCAAGGAAAGAGAAATTATAAAAAATGGCTGCGAAGAGGCTCATATAAAGGCAGAATTTGAATCTGAATATAATTCGCACAGGGTGGACATACATTTGCGGAAAAATAAATCCAAGGGTATGGCACTGGACAGAGTACCCATCAGAAAGTATGGAGATCTGTATGGAAATATCCTGGTAGTTATGTTCTCGTCTGAGGATCTGGATATTGTAAAAAGAAGTCCATCGGAGAGAAGAAAATTCCTCGATATGCAGCTGTGTCAAATAGACCCGCTGTATATGGACAATCTGGTAAATTACAATAAGATTCTTGATCAGAGAAGAGAACTGTTTAAGAGAGCAGATGAAGATGGAGACCTTCATGAATTTAATTCGACTCTTGATATATGGGATCTGCAGCTGTGTGATTACGGCTCCCGTATTATAAAGAGAAGAAGGCAATTCATAGATGAATTAAACGAGATAATATTTGACATCCACTATGATATAACTGGTGGAAGAGAGAAGCTGAAGATAGTCTATGAACCGTCTGCAAATGAAGATACATATTTTAAAGAGCTGCTGAAAAACCGTGAGAAGGACAGATTCTATAAGCAGACACATATGGGTCCCCATAGGGATGATATGAGCTTCTATGATGGGGATACGGACCTAAAAATATACGGAAGCAGCGGGCAGCAGCGATCCTGTGCACTGTCTCTGAAGCTTTCGGAAATTTACATTATAGAGAAAATTAAGAAGGAAAAGCCTGTTCTGCTGTTAGATGATGTTTTATCTGAACTGGACAGAAACAGGCAGAATCAGCTTATTAAATGCCTTGATGATATACAGACGTTGATTACTTGTACTGGTATGGACGAGTTTATTGAGGATAAGCTGGGAGAAGTCCATAAGATTCATATATCGCAAGGCAGGATTATTTAATAACACTTTGACTGAAAGGAAAAACAATGGAAGAAAACAAGGTATTGGAACATAATGAAGAAGATTCTCTTGCCGATACTACTGTTTCCGGCGAATACGACGCGGATAATATTCAGGTATTAGAGGGACTTGAAGCTGTAAGGAAGCGTCCAGGAATGTATATTGGAAGTACGTCAGAGAGAGGACTTCATCATCTGGTATATGAGATAGTAGATAATGCAGTTGATGAGGCTCTTGCTGGAGTATGTACTGAGATATATGTAACGATCAATCCGGATAACTCGATTACTGTTGAGGACAATGGACGAGGAATTCCGACTGGTATAAATAAGCAGCAGGGAGTATCTGCTGTGGAGCTGGTATTTTGTAAACTTCATGCAGGCGGCAAATTCGGCGGCGGAGGATACAAGGTATCCGGCGGACTTCATGGTGTAGGTGCATCAGTTGTAAATGCACTTTCAGAACACCTTGATGTAACAATCTGGCGTGATGGCAAGATTCATTTCCAGGAATATGAGAGAGGCAAGGCAACCTGCGACCTCACTGTATTAGGAGACTGCCCGGCAGATAAGCATGGATCTAAGATTACATTTAAACCTGATTATATGATCTTCGAGGATCTTATATATAATTTTAATACCCTTCAGAATAGATTGAGAGAAATGGCATTTCTGACCAAGGGTCTTAAAATTGTACTTACTGATACCCGTGAGGACAGTAAGCAGGAGAAGACCTTCCACTATGAGGGTGGCATAAAGGAATTTGTTCAGTATCTGAACAGAGGCAATACTCCTCACTACGAAGAAATCATGTATTTCGAGGGTGAGAAGAACAATGTAATGGTCGAGGTATCTATGCAGCACAATGATGGATACAACGAGAGCATTTATACCTTCGTTAATAACGTAAATACTCCTGAAGGTGGTACTCACCTGGAAGGATTCAAGCGAGCATTAACCAGAGTATTCAATGATTATGCCAGAAAGAATAAGATTCTTAAGGAAAAGGAAGAAAACCTGTCTGGTGAGGATTTGAGAGAAGGACTGGCTGCAATCATTTCAGTTAAAATTGAGGATCCTCAGTTCGAGGGACAGACTAAGCAGAAGCTGGGCAATTCCGAGGCACGTGCTGCTGTCGAATCAGTTGTAAGTGAGCAGCTTACATATTTCCTTGAGCAGAATCCGCAGGTTGCCAAATTCATTTGCGAGAAGGGCTTACTGGCACAGCGTGCCAGAGAGGCAGCCCGTAAGGCCAGAGAAGCCACCCGTAAGAGTCCGCTGGCCAGCGGTTCACTTCCGGGCAAGCTGGCAGACTGCTCAGATAAGGATCCTAAGAATTGCGAGATATTCATAGTCGAGGGAGATTCCGCCGGCGGCAGTGCTAAGAAGGCACGTATCAGAAAGACGCAGGCTATTCTTCCGCTGAGAGGCAAGATTTTAAATGTTGAGAAGGCTCGTCTGGACAGAATCCTCGGAAATGCCGAGATCAGAACGATGATCACAGCATTTGGAACAGGAATTCATGAAGATTTCGATATATCTAAGCTGCGTTATGACAAGATCATAATTATGACAGATGCCGATGTAGACGGCGCGCATATCGCTACGCTGCTTCTTACATTCTTCTATAGATTTATGCCAGAGCTTATTAAGCAGGGTCATGTATATCTGGCCAAGCCGCCTCTATATCAGGTAACTAGAAATAAAAAGGTCTGGTATGCATATTCTGATGAAGAACTCAACAATATAATGCTTGAAATCGGACGAGATAATCAGAATAAGGTTCAGCGTTATAAAGGACTGGGTGAGATGGACGCAAGTCAGCTGTGGGAGACAACTATGGATCCTAAGACCAGGATTCTCTCTAAGGTATATATAGATGATGAGAGCCCTCAGGATCTGGATGTTACATTCACGACTCTCATGGGTGATGAGGTAGAGCCTAGACGAGAGTTCATCGAGTTAAACGCCAAATACGCAACTAACATTGACATTTGATAGAAAATCCGGAGGAAACAATGGAAGATAATAATAAAGATATCAATAATGAAGAGGAAAATGTAGAACTCACGGATACAGTTTTCGATAAGATAGAAGAGATTGACCTGAAGAAGACTATGGAAAGCTCCTACATCGACTATGCCATGAGCGTTATCGCCTCGAGAGCATTGCCGGATGTAAGAGACGGACTGAAGCCGGTTCAACGAAGAGTTCTGTTCTCCATGAGTGAACTGAATAATACTCCAGATAAGCCTCACAGAAAATGTGCCCGTATCGTCGGCGATACCATGGGTAAATATCATCCTCATGGTGATTCATCTATTTATGGAGCACTCGTTAACATGGCTCAGGAGTGGTCAACCAGATATCCGTTGGTTGACGGTCACGGCAACTTCGGTTCTGAGGATGGTGACGGCGCTGCTGCCATGCGTTATACAGAAGCCAGACTGTCCAAGATTTCTATGGAAATGCTGGCAGATATCAATAAGGATACAGTAGATTTTGTTCCTAACTTCGATGAGACGGAGAAGGAACCTACGGTTCTTCCTGCCAGGTATCCGAATCTCCTGGCAAATGGAACTACCGGTATCGCAGTAGGTATGGCAACTAATATTCCTCCTCATAACATAGGAGAGCTTATTGATGCTGTATGTAAGATTATCGACAATAAGGTAGAAGATAAAGAGACTACTATTGACGATATCATGAAGATAATCAAGGGACCTGATTTTCCTACAGGCGCAACCATCTTAGGAAGAAAGGGTATCGAGGAAGCTTACAGAACAGGCCGCGGTAAGATTAAGATCCGTGCGGTTTCAGAGATTGAGCCTATGGAAAATGGCAAGAACCGCATCGTTGTTACAGAGCTTCCTTATCTGGTAAATAAGGCCAAGCTGGTTGAGAAAATCGGCGAACTTCACAGAGACAAGAGAATCGATGGTATAGTTGATCTGAGAGACGAAAGTGACCAGACTGGTACCAGAGTTGTAATAGAGCTTCGTAAGGATGTTAATCCTAATGTTGTATTGAATCAGCTCTATAAGCATACCCAGCTTCAGGACAGCTTCGGTGTAATTATGCTGGCTCTTGTTAATAATCAGCCTAAGATATTTAACATCTATGAACTGCTGGCATGTTATCTGAAACACCAAGAAGAGGTTGTAACCAGAAGAACAAAATACGACCTCAATAAAGCAGAAGAGAGAGCTCATATATTAGCCGGATTATTGATAGCTCTTGATAATATTGACGAGGTTATCCGTATTATCAGAGCCAGCGCTAATACCCAGGAAGCTAAAAACGGTTTGATGGAGGCTTTCGGCCTCGATGATGTTCAGGCTCAGGCTATCGTAGACATGAGGCTGAGGGCTCTTACAGGTCTCGAAAGAAAGAAGCTGGAAGATGAGCAGGCAGAGCTTCTGGCCAAAATCAAATATTACAAGGAAATCCTGGGTGATGAGAAGAAGCTTCTCGGAGTTATCAGGGAAGAAATCTTGGTGATGAAGGAAAAATACGGAGATGAGAGAAAGACTACCATCGGCGTAGATGATGGCGATATCGAAGACGAGGATCTCATTCCTGTAGGCAATACCGTAATCACCATGACCAAGCTGGGCTATGTCAAGAGAATGGCTATTGATACCTTCAAGGCACAGAACCGAGGCGGCAAGGGAATCAAGGGTATGCAGACCCTTAATGAAGATGTTATTGAGCGTATGTTTATCACAACGACTCATAATAATATATTATTCTTCACTAACAAGGGTCGTGTCTATAAGATGAAGGCTTATCAGATTCCTGAAGCATCCAGAAATGCAAGAGGAACAGCTATAGTTAATCTCCTTCAGCTGCAGCCTGATGAAAGAATCGCGGCAGCGATGTCTGTAGAAGAATTCAAGGGCGCTAAAAACCTTCTGATGGCTACGAAGAAGGGCATGATCAAGAAGACAGACCTGGAAGAATATAATAACATCAGACAGACGGGCATCATCGCCATTACATTAAGAGACGATGACGAGCTGATAGATGCAGAGATTACAGACGGTCACAGAGAGATAGTCCTGGTAACTAAGAATGGTCACAGCATCAGATTCAACGAAGAAGAAATCAGGGCAACAGGCCGCAGCTCCATGGGCGTTATAGGCATGAAGTTCTCTGAGGAAGATGATGAGGTTATAACATTTACCCTGGACATTTTGGGAGAAGACATATTATTTGTAACAGAAAATGGCATGGGTAAGAGAACATCATTCTCAGAGTTCAATCCTCAGCATCGAGGAGGCAAGGGCGTTCGCTGCTACAAGGTAACAGAGAAGACTGGTCGCCTGGCAGCAGGATGTGCAGTGGATTCCGGAGATCAGGTAATGCTGATTACCAACCAGGGCATCGTTATGAGAATGGCAGTTGATGACATCTCCGTAATCGGAAGAAATACCTCAGGTGTTAAGATGATGAACATCAACAAGGACAATGATATCAAGGTTATAGGCATGGCCAGAATCTCGAAGGATTTCCTGCCAGATGAAGAGGAAGATGGTATGTCTGAATCAGCAGAAGACGTGGAGTCAGAAGAAACTGCTGAAAATGATGCAGAAGAGTAAAATATAATAAATAATAACTGCGGCACCTCGTTTAATAGACGGGGTACTGTTATTTTTTTAACCAGTTTTGTATAATAAAAAAGCAAAATTTAAAACTAGCCTGTTTATACGACAAGGCTAGAAAATTTAAGAGGAGGGTAGCGATGAATACTATAGAAGCAATCATGACGAGGACAAGTGTCAGAAAATATACTGACAAGAAGATTAGTGACGAAGACCTCAAGACTATTTTACGGGCCGGAATGAGCGGACCATCTGCCGTAAATAAGCGTGACTGGTCATTTATTGTTGTGAGAGATAAGGATATCTTAAATAAAATGGCAGCAGGCAATGGATTTGCTGCTGAGCCACTTAAAAATGCAGATGTGGGAATTCTGGTTCTCGGTGATAAGACGAGAGCATTTAAGCAGGCACCTGACTACTGGATAATCGACGGAGCCATCGCAGCACAGAATATGATTTTAGCAGCGCATGAGCTGGGAATCGGCAGCTGCTGGCTCGGAACCTGGCCGCAGGAAAGCAAGATCACAGCACAGACAGAACTTTTTAATATTCCAGATACCCATATTCCACATTCCATCATTGCATTTGGCTATCCCGCAGAAGATCCACCGGTCAAGGCTCCAGAGTGGGAGGCAGACAGAGTGCATTATGATAGATGGTGAATATAATGGTTTGATAACAGTAATTGATTCCATGCTGGGACGGCGCAGCAACTGCGAGAAAACAATCAGCGTAGGCGTTTTCGAACAGTTGCTGCACGCCGAGGTTCACAGCATGGGATTACAACATGTATTTCAAGTAACTTTCACAGAATGGGCTATGGCCAGCGTTGAAAATACCCATTGTTTCGTGTACACTCATAGGACGAAAGAGAAGAGTGAAAAAACCTTTAGTGAAGAAAGGAGCAGCTATGGAATTTATAGATAGTATTGTTAAGACACTGTCAGAGGTTAGTCAGACAACTATAAAAAAAGGCAAGGATGTTAAGAATATCGCCAAGCTTAATCTTATGATTTCTGACGAGGAACGCAAGATTGAGAGAAATTATATAGAGATAGGCAGGCTGTTCTACGAAATGCATAGAGATGATTGCGAGAAGGAATTTGCCGAGCTTATAATAAGCATTGACGAATCAAAAGATAAGATCAAGGAATGCAATGAAGAAATCAAGGAATTAAAGGGCATCATCAAATGTCCCGGCTGTGATGCTGAGATTATGGGCAATCTGGCATACTGCCCGCATTGCGGATATAAGATTGAGCAGGAGGAGCCAGAGGAAAAGGAATGTCAGGAAGAGACATCCGAAACCATTTTTTGCAAAAATTGCGGAGCCAAGCTGGATCCTGAATATAAATTCTGTGTTAAATGCGGCACAGCCGTTGCCAATGAGGAGCCTGTCGTAATGAATCCTGATGGAAGTGCAGCACCTTCAGAAGAAACAGTTGAGGATGAAAAGAAGGACGAATGCTGCCATTCTTCTGCTGCTGAGGAACAATGTTCTCAGGAAGCTGCAGATGATGACAAATCAACCTGCGATGTTCCTGTACAGAAAGCAGATACTGAAGAATAGTTAGAAAATCATTATGACAGGATGAAAGATGAACAAAATCAGAGAAGCATTTCACAATAATAAAAACTTCCAGATATTCATAGTCGCGTGCGGGGCGATACTCTTCTACGTGATATTGAATAATCTGGGAATCGTGCGAAACGCATTTTTATATGTACTGGGTATATTATGGCCTGTTATATGTGCTACAGTATTGGCATTTATTATCAATCCTATAGTTCAATTTTTTGAACAGAAGCTATTAGGCAAAGTAAAATACCGCAAGGCGGTTCATTTGTTCTGCGTTATATTTACGGTCGTACTCATAGTATTTCTGATAATACTGCTCTTGTACCTGATAGTGGATCAGCTGTCCACATCCATAAGCAACCTGATTGCGAATCTGGATCAATATGTGGATTCATTGGTAACGCTGATCAAGAATACATTTGGCGACTATGCCAGTGAGATTAATATTTTCGGAGTTGATCTGTTAGATCTGGGATCTGCTGATCTGAAGGAACTCAGCTCAACCGTAATCGCCTGGTGCACAGAGCATATATCAGGTATCATCGGCGGCGTGACCAGCGTCGGCTCGAATGTGCTGAATACATTCATCATGTTTATGCTGGTTATCTATATGCTGCTTGATGTAGGCCACCTGTCAAGGGGCGTGAGCAGGTATTTCAGATCCATCATGGAACCTGAGAATTACATAAGCTTCGCAGATGTATGCACGAGGAGCAGCAAGATCTTCATCAGATATTTCTTATGCAACATTCTGGATTCATTGATTGTCGGCGTGGCCTGCTATCTGTTTATGATCATAACGGGGCTACCATATCCACTGCTGATTGCCGTGGTTGTAGGCGTAACCAATTTCATTCCGACCTTCGGTCCTATCGTGGGTGGTGTAATAGGAGGTTTCCTGATCCTGCTTGTTAATCCGATGGGCACGGTGTGGTTCGTTATATATACG
>CAVARE010000076.1:0-22540 GCA_963591145.1 Anaerotignum sp.
CTATTATCTCATCTGAACATGACGCTGCATAGGGTACCAGCTATGAGACGTTTACATCTTATATGCAATACAAAAAGGAAAGGGAAGCAATATCAAAAGAACAATACTGACTTCCCTTTATCATCATTAACTTAATACCATTGACATATTCACACAGCCACTTTTCATTTCAAATACCTGATCAGAAATCACAGAACCCTTAAAAACCAGCTGATATCTGATCTGTAATACATGTTCCAGTAAACTGTTCCGTTCTCTGGGCTTGAACAATGAACTACATAACCATCGCCAGCGTAAATTGCCACGTGATCACCTCCACCATATACTACGATATCGCCCGGCTGAAGTTCATCCTGGCTGATAATATATCCGAAGCTTGATCCGTCATATGCCAATGATGCTGGTGAACAATAAATACCAAAGTTTGCATATATCAGATTAACAAATCCAGAGCAATCCGTACCGCTGTCAAGAGATCTTCCAGCCCATACATAAGGTGTATATCCCACATAACTCATAGCATAATTTACAATCTGCTGTCCTAAAGAATTATCATAATAGTCATACGCATCATCATATGTATCTGTGTCATCATAACTATCAGTGTCTTCTGTAGTATCTACATATGAATCATCTGTTGATGTATCCTCTTCATATGAATCAGTACTGTCTGTATATTCTTCACTGTTGTCCGTGTCATATACGTACTCCCACTCTTCTGTATCGTAATTATACACCCACTCGCCGCCATCATCATATGTATCATCTGAAGATGATGTATCGGACTCATCATATGAATCATTTGTGTCGTCTGTATACTCTACACTATTGTCAGTACCATACTCGTACTTCCACTCTTCTGTATCGTAATCATATATCCACTCGCCACCATCATCATATGTGTCCTCTGAAGATGATGTATCAGACTCATCATATGAATCATTTGCACCGTCTGCATACTCTGCACTGCTGTCCGTGTCATATATGTATTTCCACTCCTCTGTGTCATAATCATATACCCACTCACCGCCGCCATCATATGCATCCTCTGAAGATATTGTATTCTCAGATTCATATGTATCCTCTGTAACCTCAGAATAGGATGTATCCAAATCCTCTACAACATTATCGACAACAATAACCTCTCCAGCCTCTTCCTCATACGAATCATTCTCGTATTCCGCATAGCTCTCATCGAAGGATTCTTCCGAGTAACTGAGCATGGACGGTTCCTCATATGACACAGGTTCCTCGTATACAGTCGTATCTGTATAATCAGCTACAGCCTCCTGATATAACGGCTCTTCATATGCTGCTGTATCGGCTTCTGTACTCTGTTCAGAAATATCTGACTGTACAGTAGCAACATTTTCAGTCGGTGTAACATAATTATCAGAATCAGGAATCTCAATTGAATCAACAGTTGTGCTTGTTACCGCAAGTACAGCCATCGGCTGCGAAGGTTCCGTTACAACAGTCTCTGCAACTGACGATATCTCTTCAACTGGTGCTGCATTGGCAACCACAGTCTCTGCGCTTTCATCCATTCTGCTGAGTAATTTGCTATTTGCCGATTCAATCGATTCCTCAGTTGCAATAGATAAGGTGTCACCTTCATCACCTTTACTCAGTGAGTATAATGAAAATACGGAAACCCCTACCAGAATCGTTACAATCGACGATGTCACTAATACCACTTTAGCTGATCGGTCGTTTTTTCTTTTCATAAATAATACCTCTTTTTTAGACTAAAATAACCTTCCGAGCTAATATAACATATTTCGTAACTATTTGTACAGTGTTTTTGTAATACTTTTTTAATATTTTACATTCTTTTGTAATTTTTTCTCAATTTTTTTGAACACCAAAATTTATTGTTTGATCAACTATATATATTGGTCTCTGCTTTATTTCAGCAAATATTACACTCAAATATTCTCCCATTATTCCTATTATTACAAACAAAATAGTAAAGAATAAACACATTACTGTAATAACAATATTAGTACCTGCAGCATCCGCGCCTTTGGCACACAATGTACATATGAACATCACTATTGTTGCCACGGCACTTATTACACCAGCTAAAAGTCCTAACTTAAGTGGAAAATCCGAAAAACTGACTATGGTATTTACACACAATCTAGTAAGGTTCTTTATACTATAATGGCTTTTTCCTCCTACCCTACGATTAGCTGTATATTCCAATGTTGTTTTTTTAAAGCCTACATTTTGCACGTATCCTCTTAAAAAACGCACCTTTTCCCTATAATTACTTCTGAGTACCTCTGCCACATGATTGCTTATAGCGAAAAAGTCCGAGGCGCCTTCTTCCAGATGGGTTTGATTTGATATTCTATTGGCAACTTTATAGAAAAGCCCAGAAGTTATATTTTTTACTATACCAGCAGACTTATTAGAAAGTCGTACCATATTTATTACTTCATAGCCCTCATCAAACTTCTCCATGATTGGAAATATGAATTCCAGTGGATGCTGCAAATCTGCATCCATACAGATTATTCTATCTCCATTTGCATAATCTATTCCTGCAATCATAGCTGCTTCATGCCCAAAATTTCTGCTGAAACTAACTACCTTGATGCATTTATCTTGACTCGCAATATTCTTTAATATCGCTGTACTTGCATCTGTACTTCCATCATTAACAAATATCAATTCATATCTCCATGGGAATTTTTTTGATATTCTTTTAAAAGCACCATAGAATTTATCTAATGCCTGTTCTTCATTATATACAGATATAACAAGTGATAAATCGTATTCGCTTTTCATTTCTTTCATCTGTCCTATTACCTCTGGTCTTCCTTTATTTCCAGCATTATCGACATTTATTCTGGCAGATATTCTGCGTAGGATCCGTTAGCAATTGCCTCTCCATACCAGTCATAAAACTCCCATCCGCTCTCATCGTTCAAATATGCAGTAATAGTTTTAGACAAAACTTTGCTGAATGACTTTGCTCCTTCATCGCATAGATGCTCCATATCCCTATATGAAGTTTCGTCATTCAAATATTTCTGTCTCTCCTTCATCAAGTTGAAGTCATAATATGTAATATTCTGACCCTCAAGCAGATTAAGAATATTCTCTCTTGCTGTATCCCATCCCCCATACTGCCATAAATAGTGTTCTGACAGCGGCATGGTTATCATTATCACAGGGACATCATTCCTGTTACACAAGCTTATAAGGTTATATAGTGCTTCAACATTTTCCTCAAAAGGATCCGTGCTGAGCCAGCCTTCTCTATATGTTGCACGTGCCTCTTCTTCTGTCAGCAGCTGTGAATCATTGTTCTGAGGTTCATACCCCCTCTCCGCTTCTGCCTCATCATAGGTTCCATTAAATATACAATTCCACGAATTTATACCTTCGTATAACATTTCAGCATATAGTTGGTCATATTCATCATCCACAAATGAAAATTCTCTTATTGCTGCCGTGAGCTTGTTCCATATACCATCAATTCTTGAAAAGTATAATACCCGTTTTTCGATAGTCTTATCACTCATATCTGAGGTCAGGGAAAATTTTGACACTTCCAGTATAACAAGTTTAAGAGATTTGTCATTAATATGGGATTCAAGCATAGCATATCTCTGTGCAATCGAACTTCCAGATGTCGCAAGAAGCGCTGTTTTAAATCCTGTTTCAGCTTCTATAACCTCGGGATCGATACCCCACTGCGTCTCAGAAGCCCCCACCACTAATACATCAAAATTGTTGTTTTTAGAAAATATCCTGTTAAAAGGATATACCACCACCCATGTTATTAATCCGACAAAGATTAAAAAGAGCATGACTGAAATAATTAGTTTTATCCTAGAATTGTGCATAAAGGAATGCCCCATTTAATCCTCCTGACCTTGCGCCAAATTCTATTGCGATAACAAAAAACAGCGCAAGCACAAAAATCCTTAATACCATCGGCCATTTGTTAAAATAAACTCTTACCTGCTGCTTTCTTTCTATCACACTAAATAGAAATAACAGCGCAGTAAGAATTATCATCATCCAAAAATTAAGATAATCATCTACAAATGGAAGAAGTCCCTCACACGTATCGGGAAATGTATCTGCTTTAAACACACCAGACCATAAACCCAGACCCGCACTGAGTCCTCCAACCTCTGGCAGCACCTTAATAAATGCAACTAATATAAATGTTCTTAATACCTGAAATACTTTCCACCCTTTTGAGGCTTCATTTATATGACAAAATCGTTTCATTTTACCATATACCGGTTCAAGCCAAAGTGTTGCAATAATAAACAGGCCATTTAGCAACCCCCAGATAATGTATCCCCAATCAGCGCCATGCCATAATCCAGTGGTAAACCAAACTACGATCAGTGCTATTGTAGCGGGCATATCCTTCGCAAACTTAGCACCAAAGACCTTTTGTCCCTTCCTTCCTATGTTTTGTGTAAAACGTGAAAATCCCACAGGATAATATATGTATTTTTTAAACCAATCCCCCAGCGTGATATGCCATCTGCGCCAATATTCAGAAACAGATTTTGAAAAATATGGTCTCTCGAAGTTTTCTGCCAGTTCAATTCCCATAACCTGACACAATCCACACATCATGTCCATATATCCTGAAAAATCCGTATAAATCTGAAGTGCGTACAACAATATTCCTATAAAAACAACTATGCCTGGATAAACAGCGTAATTGTCGAATACAGCCTGAACAAATTCTGATGCCACATCTGCTATAGCCAATTTTTTAACAAGTCCCCAAATGAATCTCTGAATTCCCAGCGCAAATCTGTCATATTCAAATGAATGCTGTCCATACAGCTGAACTGAGAGTTGTCTGTAATCACTGATGGGTCCTTGGATAATCTGCGGAAAGAAGCTTATAAAAAGAAGAAGTTTGAAATAATTTTTCTGTGCCGGCATTTTCTCCCAATACACATCGATCAGATATCCCATTGATGTAAATGTATAGAAAGATATTCCTAATGGAACTGCAATACTTAAGAGATCAAGTTTATTCGCATCCCCATTTATAAACAAATTTATCTGCTCTATAAAAAAATTCAGATATTTAAATGCACACAGGGTACCAAAATTAAGGCATAAACAAATTGTCAAAATAAGTCTTCTTTTTCTGACATTTTTGTTTTTATATGCCTTTCTTTCTTCTCGTGAAAGTATATTTTTATTTTCTTTAAGAAATTGCGTACACTGACCTGTGAGCCTGTCTATCCATATAGCAGCGACATAGGTTGTCGCTGCGGTAAGGATAATATAAAAGGAATTTTCCAGCCCCGCCATGGCATAAAAGCCTAAACTAAAGATTAAAAGAATCTCCCATTGTATCTTCTTAGGGACCAGAAAATATATCACAAGAAGAAATGCTGCAAATATAAAGAACCTGAATGTAGTTAATGCCATTTTTTATAAAGCGTCCTGTATATCCTGTACCATTTCCCAAATTGCTTCAACACTGTTAAAATACCTTGGTTCAAGGTATTTTGGTGAAATTGTAATATCAAAATGATCTGAAATTTCAGATACAAGAGTTACGATTTGAAGTGAATTAAGCACCTTGCCGTCAATCAGATTATCTTCATTTTCATAGTCTATCGTCGGGTCTATGTCATTTAGTATCTCGAGTATTTCGTCCATTTCTGCTCCTTGTTATTTCATCTCTTGTTTCAATAATTGTCTGTCTATCTTGCCATTGGCATTAAGCGGAAGGCAGTCTTTTATGACAACCCGCTGCGGAATCATATAATAAACTAATATTTTTTTCAACTTCATCAGAAGACTTTTTGCATCTTCCTGAGCACCCCTATCCAACTGGCAAAACAAATATATTCTTTTCTTACCACTGTCATAGAGACAGCATGCCTTATCAATTTCAGGAAGAGTCATACAAATGCTTTCTATCTCACCCAATTCTATTCTCTGTCCCATATGTTTGATCTGACTGTCATTCCTGGCTGCAAAATTCAAATTACCATCTTCATCATACCAGGCCATATCTCCCGTTTTAAAGAATCGCTGCCCGTCTATATGAACAAATGATGATGCTGTCTTTTCTGGATCATTATAGTATTTAAGTGCCAAGGCTTTACTTGAAAGATAAATCTCGCCCGTTTTACCAGCCTCTTTTATCACTTTGAAATTTTCACCATCAGATTTGTCATTATCAATAAGACAGATCTCACAATTTTTAAGTGGTTTTCCTATCGGAAGACTATCCCCCTCATATGCCCTCGGTACCTCAAAGTAACAGCATATTCCTGCCAATTCAGATGCGCCGTATAAATTAACATATTCTATATCAGGCAATGCCTCCTGCCATTTTCTGAAATGTTTTATAGGAAAGGCTTCTCCAACAAAAAATACCTTTTTTAAGGTATGAGGAAGCAATTCCGAAAATGTATTAAATTGAGTTATCAATGTTAATGCAGAAGGAACCCATGATATGAAAGTAATTTCTTTTTCATCAAGATATCTTATTAATGCTGGTGTCATCAGAAACTTTTCTTCCGGGATAATATGCATTGTAGCTCCCAGTTTCAGAGTAAGATATATGTCCTTAGCAGATGCATCAAAAAACAACGGTGTTTGATTACCAATCATCTCATTTTCAGAAAAGTCAAATGTACCAGCATATGCCTCAACAAAATCAGTTACCGCTCCGTGGCTTTTAAGTACACCCTTCGGATATCCTGTTGACCCTGATGTATATACCATATAAAGCGGAACATCCGAATAATCCTTTTCAGTACAATCAAGCGTATGGCACTGAGCACTCTCAGTGCCATATGTTTCTTCTATGATTGTAAATCTTCCGGTATAACTGTCCGGAAGCAGCTGTTGCTCACCGTCATTTCCTAATACCAATTGAATTCTAGAGTCATTTAGTATTTTCTCCGTCTTGGATATCGGTTGCTTAGGATCCATAGGTACATAAAAATTACCGCTTTCAGCAATGCCCATAAATGCTAAAATCGTTTTGACATTATGATTGGCAAACACTCCTATCGGAGCTGCACCCTTTCCATTGCCGTCCTCCATCTGCATTTTCAAAATATAGTGTCCGATTTTTTCTGCGTATTCTTTTAATCTGCTGTATGTAACAGATAACTCTGCATCAGAAAATGCAAGTTTTTCTGGAAACCTTTCTGCATCCCTATCTAAATATTCGAGTATATTAAACATTTGCCTGTCCTTACCTAATAGATATAAACCTTCGTTCCTAGAGGGACATTATCATATATCCATTTTGCATTGTCTATATATAGCCTTATACAACCATGAGACACATTGCCGCCCATCGTTGCATCCTGAACAACATAAGTTCCTTCATTGTATACAATGGAATGAAACAAATATTCTTCATAGAATGCAGTCCAATAATAACATGTAAAACCTTCACCAAATGAATATCCCTTGTAATATGTATAATATACGCCGCTTGGTGTTATTGTATCTGATGACAGCGCCCCTGTTGAACAACGGAATGTCTTAACACATGTCCAATCATACTGGCTTCCTTTATATATTCTTACTATATGTTTACTCTTATCAACTCTGATAAAATAGTTGGTAGGACTCGACCATCCATCGGTATCCTCGTCCATATATGCTGTATAAAACCACCATGTGCCGTCCACAAGCGTATATCCCGGTGACATATACTTGCCTGAACTTGCAAGGTATATCCATTCTCCTTCACTGGTGTCATAAAACCATCCTGTCTGTCTCTTGCCAGAAGAACTGAAATAATACCAATATCCATCTATTACTTGCCATCCGGTAAGCATCTTGCCGCCCTGGGTAAAATAGTATGTTGATCCGTCAATCGTATTCCATCCCGTGGCAATTTTTCCATCCTCCGCCAGGTAATACCATCTGTTATCTACATACTGCCAGCCAGTATATGCTTTGCCGCTTGATTTAAAATAGTACCAGGTATCATTAAGCCACAGCCAGTCGGTTACCATCTTACCGCTGGACTTAAAAAAATAGTAATTTCCGTCTACTTTTCTCAAGCCTGTAAGCATCACCCCATCAGTATTCATGTAATACCAATTATTATCAATATACTGCCAACCAGTAAGCATCTTACCGCCTGCGCTCAGATAATACCAACTGCCATCTATATATTGCCAGCCAGTAAGCATCTTACCGCCTTGAGTAAAATAGTATATTGATCCGCCAATCGTATTCCATCCCGTGGCAATTTTTCCATCCTCCGCCAGGTAATACCATCTGTTATCTACATACTGCCAGCCAGTATATGCTTTGCCGCTTGATTTAAAATAGTACCAGGTATCATTAAGCCACAGCCAGTCGGTTACCATCTTACCGCTGGACTTAAAAAAATAGTAATTTCCGTCTACTTTTCTCAAGCCTGTAAGCATCACCCCATCAGTATTCATGTAATACCAATTATTATCAATATACTGCCAACCGGTTCGCATCCTGCCGCCTGCGCTCAGATAATACCAGCTATCATCTATGTATTGCCAACCAGTTCGCATTCTGCCGCCTGCACTAAGATAGTATCTGTCGTCATCAACGTCCTGCCAGCCGGTAAGCATTCTGCCATCCGTATCCAGATAATACCAATCGTTGTCTATATACTGCCAGCCGATTTGCATCCGTCCGTATGTATCAAAATAATACCAATATCCGTCTATTACCTGCCAGTCAATCACCATGCTGCCGTCTCTGTAATAGTATGTCACGCCATTTTCGGTATACCATCCATTTTTAACTTCCTCGTGTTCTGGTTCCGTTTCCGTTTCCGTGATTATCTCTGTAGTTGTCTCCTCAGACGCCGTTGTTGACTCTTCAGAAGTCGTCGGGGATTCTGTTTCCTCCGTCGCTGAGGTTGTAACCATATCATTATTGTCCGTATTATCTTCTAACAGCTGCTCACTGCCTAATGCCTCTGGCTCCTGTGCATACTCATTAATAATTTCCGGCTCTGCAATTTCGGGTTGGATTTCCTCTTCCTGAGGTAATTCAACCTGTTCCATTTGTTCTTTATTGTGTCCGTCTTCCGCTGCATATGACACGATGCCGCAGGCCATAATGGTCACAAGTGTTAATGAAACAATTTTCTTTACAAAATTCACTCTCATTTTCACTCCTTTGCCTTACCTATTTTTACTTTTATTTTTTTCAGATATCCTAACCCTTCATCCCACAGCTGCACTGTAAGAGGTTCTTTTGTAACAAGAAGGAATGCCAGATATACTGCAAAAAACAATATACCTGTCACAATTATTATTAAAAAATCAGACAAATTAAGCACATAAAGAACCCAATATGAGGCTACTGTTCCCAATACCATGCCCACAGCAATCTTCCAGTACTGTACCTGCATAAATGTCTCCCTTACGTCCTTTCTGAGTGCTGCATACTGCACAATCAATACAACAAACTCAGCAGCCAATGTCCCCAGTGCTGCTCCTGCCGATGAATATGGAGGGATTAAAATTGCATTTAAAATTATATCTACAACTGCACCTGCTATTTCGGATATCAGCACTGTGATTTCTTTTCCGAGCGGCACAAGTATCTGTATTCCCAGGATATTAGTTATTCCGATCAACAGCAGAGTCGGCATGATAATCTGCATCGGAAGTACAGATCCAATGTAATTTTCACCGGCAAGGAAATATATTCCATTCTTAGCATATAGAATAAAATATAATGCCAGCGGCGATGCCAGCAGAAATACAAAATTAAGTGCTTTTTCCGAAACCCGCTTAAATTCATCAAGCATAGAATGTTCTATGTAATATGATGCCCGCGGCAATAATACAGTGCCAAGGGATGTTACAATACTTATTAATATGGTTTTTATCTTAACAGCTGCATTATAGTATCCGACATCTGCATCACTTTTCATGAATCCCAACATAACTACATCAAGATTATTATATATTGTCGTAGCACACGACATCGCAAAAAATACCAGTACAGGCTTCATATGACGCTTGATGTTGTAATTGCCTATCGGTTTAAGATCAATATATTTATGCACATTAATGAAGTTAAATACATTTGATGCTGAACCTGCAAATATTGTAATAAATCCATACATTACATAATCATTTTCCTCATGAATCAAAAGGAACATTCCCACGAGTGCAATGAACTTAAAAATCACAGATCTTATGGTTATATAAGTATATTGTTCCAACGCCTTATACAGCCATTCCATACCAATTGCTGATAATATAATCGTAATACTTACTATTATATACAACGTTCTATCTTCATGGAGCCTCGGAACAAATGCAAGCGCAAATGCCAATAGAATATAAGAGACTACGCTCATAATGATATTGATAAACAATATCTCGTGCGCAGTCCTTGTCAATTCCTGTCGATTATCTCTTACCTTAGCACAAGCTCTGATGCCATATGTTGGAATTCCCAACTGAGCTATCATCGTGAAATATGTGATAAGCGATGTTGCAAACGATACTCTTCCTGTTCCCGTCTCGAGTAATACTCGTGAAACGTAAGGGAACGTTATAAGAGGAAAAATGAATGATGACATTGTCAGAATAGCATTCATTATAAAATTAAGTTTTAAAGATTTTTGTTTCACGCGTTATTAATCTTATCCCTTAGTGTTTTTATGTTCTGTTCGTAACCACTTAACGGGCCTTTAAATATACTCGATGTTCCGGCGACAAATATATCAGCACCTATCTTACTTAATTTCTCGGCGTTATCAAATGTAATGTTGCCATCGACCTCGATTATTATATTACTGTATCCCTCATCGTCAAGAAATTTTCGAAGTTTCCTGGCTTTTCTCATTGTACTCGGAACCATCTTCTGACCAGCAAAACCAGGATTAACCATAAGGAGATTAATACCATCTATGTAATCCAGCATCTCCTCAATACATACAATCGATGTGGCTGGATTTATCGCAACAAATCGTTTACAACCATATGGTTCAAGATAATCCAGTGCTCTCTGAATCTGTCTGGTACTCTCGTAATGTATCGTTACAATATCAGTGTCCTTTATTCCAATCCATGAGAACTTATATTCTGGGTCGGTTATCATAAGATGTATATCTAATGGAATATTTGTAAGTCCTCTGAGGCTCCTGATATAATCTACCCCCAACCCAATGTTAGGAACAAATACTCCATCCATCACGTCAATGTGTAGATATTCTATCTTATTTTCTTCAAATATTCTGATTGCTTCCTTTAACTCAACGAGGTTTGAACACATCATTGATGCTGAAATCTGTTTATTACTATCCATATATTTACCCACACGCTTTGCTGACTTTTTACAATTTGCCATTGCAATTTTCCAAGTTTCTTACCAGCATGTCAACATGTTTCTCTTTTTTAGTATAGATCCTAAAGTATTTTCAATTATCGCCAATCTATCATTACCTTGCAATATGGCTCAGTATGATTCTTCATTATATCCAAGCCGCGCATCATATCATCTTTAGAGAAAGTATGTGATACCAGACTGGTTACATCAATCTCTTTATTTTTGATGGCTTCTATGGCTTCAGTCCAATCAGATCTTGTTCCTGACTCATATGATGAATTCCATGTTCCTGTAAGTGTAAGCTGGCGTCTTAATATTTGCCAATATACGCTCTGCTTCATAGTAATGTCTCCAGAAGGATTGCCCATCATTACCACATGGGCTTCTGGTCTGGCACAATTAAGTGCGCTCTCAATTGCTTCTGGTGTTCCAACCGCTTCGATAACTCTATCATACTCTGCTGTGCACTCTGACAGCAGCCTATACTCAATACCACCAGCACTCTCAACCAATTTTCTTTTGTCCTCACTTCTGCCAAATACTGTTACAGAAGAAGCCTGGAACTTCTGTGCCCATTTTGCAACAGAAATTCCTATCATCCCTGTTCCTATAACGGCCACCTTATCACCTTTTCTGATTTCTGCACGTTTAGCTGCATGAAGCGCTACCGATAATGGCTCTAACATTGCCGCTTCTATCGGCATAATTTCCTCTGGTAATTCTATAAGATTCCAGACTGGTATATCAACATATTCAGCAAATCCACCATTTCTCCTCGACCCTGAATAATCATAATGCGCACACATTTCATACTTTCCCTGTGCACACTGAGGACAGGTTCTGCAGGGAATAAGCGGGAATATCCCCACTCTCTTCCCGATCCAATCTCTGTCTCTTTCACTTCCGACAGACTCAACTATGCCTGAATATTCATGTCCTGGAATCGTCGGGAAGTGATAAGTTCCCTTTGTAAAAATCCTCGGAATATCGCTGCTGCATATTCCAGACGCAAGAACCTTAACAACCGCCCATCCATCCTTCGCCCGTGGAATCTCCACATCCTCATATCTAAGATCATTAATGCTTTCTAATACGTATGCTTTCATTTCTTACTTTCCTTAAATTTATCAAGATCCACAGCGGTTGTAATCTTGTAATTATTCTCATCGCCATCGACAATTGCTATATTAAATCCACTATCAAAAGCTATCTGGCTTGTTCCCGTAATTTTCTCCAGTTCTTCCACTGTCAGGTTCTTATTAATGCTCCAATATTTTCCAAATCTAAAGCTTTCTGGTGCCTGTCCTGCGAATAAACAATTTCTGTCCAAAAGGCTTGTGATTTTTTTTCCATCTTCACTGTAATACACGGTATCCTTCACAGTAAGAGCTGGAAGAACGCCGTCTGCATTATCAAGCCCATCCATGCATCTTTTTATAAGCTCCAGACTTAAATTAGGACGAGCTGCATCATGAATTAAAACCTTGCTATCTGACGGAACACCTGTTCTAGCGAAAAATTCCAAGCCATTCTTTATAGAATGCTGTCTGCTCTCTCCACCTTCTGCACATCCTGCAAATTTTGTTATGCCTGCCTTTTTAACCCTCTCATTCACAAAATCCATCCATTCTGGTGCTGCCACTACACAGATCTCATCTATCTCTGGACTTGCCTCAAGAATTTCAAGACAATAAGCTATTATTGGTTTACCTGCAACCTCTATATATTGTTTTGGTATATCTGCACCTAAACGGGTTCCTGTCCCCCCTGAGAGTACTATTGCCAGATTCATATTTTTCCTCTTTTTTGTTTTAATAAAATTATAGTGATTTTATTGAGCAACCACCACACCGATTATACTGCCCTTCAGGCAGTGGCATGCCTCCCTGAGGTTATAAATGTCGTTATGACGAGTAAGCCCACTCTGCACAATTATTACTATTCCGTCTGCAGCCTCCGCGGCCTTGAGAGCTGATTCATCACTTACGATATTGCCTGTTCTTACGGCCTCGATACCGCATCCTATCCGTCCAGCGGCCGCATCGATAAGTGTAAGATCTGCCCGAACGTTGGCATCTGTTACAAAGACAATCTTCGCAAGATTATCTTTGCATGCCGACGATTCCAGCTTGGCTGCCATTACAGGCACACTTTTCTCTCTTTCAAGTGTGGCCGAATTTCTCTGCCTGATTCGAGTAATCCAACGATCAAATCCTGTACTATGCTTTCTCATTGGTGTCGTTCTGTCCGCAAAACTGCATATAACTGGCAAATCAAAATCATTTTCTATATCAGAGCTGTTATGTATCCTGCCAGAGCCAATATATCTTATAATAATAAGGATTGCTGCGATTACAATTCCCAATATACCACCCAAAAATCCCATCTTAAGATTCAGAGTCGATCTCAGCGATACTGCTCTGGTTACTGCATCATCTGATATTACATCCTCGGGTTCACTGTCGGCATCCTCCGTTTTACATAGTAACTCCACATATTCCGTTTGTGCATCTGTAAGTTTAAGATTTGTCTTAAGTTTAGGAATATATATTTCAATGTCCTGAAGCGCATACATGTACGTAAGCTGTTTTTCCCTGAATGCCGAATTACCCGCCACATACTGTTCTCTGCTTAGCAGCTTTATTTCATGATCTTCATAAGTTCGCTTTGCATCATCAGCTTTTGCCATAATATATTTGTTCACTATATCAGCCATTTTCGCTGCCATATCATCGTTAAGTCCAAATATAGTTATTTTGAATATGCCATTTTCGCTCTTAGATTCATCCGTTGTAATAATATCTCTGTAGTCCACCTCTGTATAGCTGTCATCAATGTTATCAATCATCTCTTTATAAATGCTGTCACCAGACAGTGCCGACATATAAGTCTTTACTAATGCCGTTGACACGGAACTATATTCCTCTTCATTCAGCCCTGATACTCCAACAAAATATTGAAGCTCTACTGTATTTATATTGTCTGGATCGATTGCACAGTAGATTGAATTATTATTATAATTACGATAGTATTCCAACTGTTGCTGATACCATTTAATAGTTGCAATCAGGTCGTCTGCCACTGTCAGCTCGTCTGATGTCATTGCATTTTTTAATTCATCTATCTTGGCAGAAGTAACCAGAACATCCCCTTCGCTATCCGTAACAGTATCCGGTATGCTTTGTGCTGCCTTATAATTCTTATATGTTCCGTATAAACCCAACAACACTGCAAATATTACAAAGAATACTATCAGCATTCTCCAACTCTGAAGTATCGAAAGGAAAATATCTGTAACGCTGACCGACCTATCTTTTCGTTTTATATTTGTATCCATATAATGACCTCCGTCTATCTTGTAAATTCTAAAAGGCATGGCTTGCTTTGCTTCATTATCTGCGCAAATAGAGCCGCACCCTTCCGGCTGCATCATCTAATTCCACAAAATCCGTCTCTGTACGATGTCCGAGTTTATTGATCATAAGATTACCTGCGATCAGCAAGAAGCTATTGTAATGTAATGACAAAAATGTGTCCTGTATAACACAATGCACCGCAAGCATACACATTATTATTGACAAATATCCGTATTTGTCATATTTTGCGCAGCCATAGGCAAGTGCCGTCATAAATACTAGCATGACCACAAAAAATACAATTCCATATTTTGTGTAGCATAGTATATAAAAATTATCTATGTAAAAATATTCCTGATCTTCTAACTGTTCATTTTCCGAACCATCCGCGTTAAGTCCATAACCATTTTCATGAATATCCTGCCCGAATACTGAAAAGCCATACTGTTCCATTGCAGTATTTTGAAGTGCAAGTCTGTCACTTAACAGGCTATTAACGCTTTTCTGCCAGCTTTGCGACGGATTATATCTCACGGACGCAATAAGACTTGCAGCTGCACAAATAATAAACGCTGTTGACAGAATTTTTCTAAGCCTTGTCTTTCGTACAAAAAAGTCCGGCTTCAATTTTAGGAATGCCGCCACAACAAGCATAAACAGTGTGATAAAAAACGACAATCTGGCGCCTGTCATTTTAAATATCCAAACGTTTATTCCAGTCAATACAACAAGTTCCAGCCACAAAATACTTTTTTTTCTTACGTAAATGGTAAGCATCGTAACATTCATAATTATTGTTGCCGGATATAACGCATACCTAAATCCTAGAAAATGCCTTGGTGCTCTAGAAGTTTCATCTCGTATATAATCTGTAATTATTCCAACCTGACTGGATATAATTGTTATCGCCAGGAAAATAAAACAAAGCCATGCAGAATATGCTGCCAGTTTTCTGAAAGATATATCCCTTGCCTCATAAACAAACAACACGGTTATGGTCAGGATCATATAAAATGTCACGCCTATATAAATCACAAGCGCCACATAGATTCCGCATACTATCAGGCTTATTATCGTTCTGACAGTTCCCTTCCCTGCAATTATCTCATTTATTGCAAGTAAACCAGCGCATGTTACCAGTATCAAATAGTATATACTATCCGGCACATATTGTAAGAAAAAGGAAGTCCTTACAAGCTGAAGCAACACAAATAAAGTATAAGCTATAAAGAACAATATTTGATTTTCATAGACCCTATTACTCATTTTTGTTTATATTTATTGAAATACTTTTTGATAAGTCCGTAACCCTTAAAATCAGTCTTCATAAGCAATGCCAGTTTTTTATTATTTGTTCCCGATAAGTCAAAATCACCGCACTCCTTAATAAACTGCACAAAATCCCTCTTGCTCTCCTTAACATCCTCCATCGACAAATAAATATTTATATTGTGATTGATCATCAGATATAATCTGCTCAGATAATATTTTTTTTGAGACTCATTAAATATGCTTTTGTTTTCCTGATAAAACTTTATAAGTGACAGCACGATTGTCTTATGCTGATTTCTTCTTTTGATATAATTCTGCCATGATACGCTCTGTCCTTCCGTGCCGTACCTGTATTCATATATTACTTCCGGGAAATACATGATCTTATTCACATAAGGCATCGGGTACAGAAGATATTCCATGTCATCATATGATACTTTGGTATCAAGTGCAGGTATCGGATTATCCTTGTAGACCGAGGTTTTAAATGTTGCTGAATGGATTGTTGCAAAATATCCATTAACAATAAGATCTTCTACATCGCTGATCTCCCCCACCTTGAGATTATTATAATCTACCTTTTCCTTCTCTCCTGTTCCGTCATAAACATATTCAAACGGATTTATTATTAGATCAGGTTCTTCAGTAAGGCTCTTCAGATGATCAATAAGCGCTGTAAGCCCCTGCGGAATTACCCAATCATCCGAATCCAACACTTTAAGGTATTTACCTTCTGCCAGTTCCACACCCTTGTTAATACCTGATCCGTGTCCTCCGTTTTCTTTGTCAACTGCACGAACAATTCCCGGATACTTTTCTTCATACTTTTTGATTTTCTCCAAAGTATCATCCTTGGATCCGTCATTTATAGCAATGATATCAAGACATTCATTTATGGTTTCATCAGTCAGCAGCGATGAAATACACTGATCTATATATTCAGAAACATTATATGCCGGAATTATTATTGAAAGAATCTTCAAGATTTTCTCCTTATCTGTTTATTTAACTTCTGTAGTCTGCCCTTTTTTCAGTATTTGAGCTGCTGTTATATGTAACTGACTGCCGTGATTTTTTATCTGCCGTTCTTAAGTACCTTAACCATCCTTGCCAATATATCAAATCCTATATCTCCAAACCCCAGCGACATATACAGCATTTTTTCAGTTTTATTAAGTTCTGCAAATGAGACTTTCCGCTCTTTTATTTTCTTTATTGCACTTTTCGCATCAGTATTACCCCGAATGCCCTTTGCCAATGACTCTCTGTTCAATTCATCAAGTGCATTTTTAACATATCTTATATCTACATATCGAATCAGATCATCGAAGTTACCTTTAAGCTGCTCCTTAACATCTTCACAAACCAATTCGATATTTTCCATTCTCTGCGCAAACGGATAACTATGACTGCTGTCATCTCTGTGCAGATAATTATACTTTGATGCCCTACTTGATACCACCTTCGAACAATTTAATACTACCTTGGTTATGTATTCCATATCCTCATAATATTTAGCTGTTCCGAATCTTATGTCTTCAATAATATTCTTCTTGTACAAGAGATGGCATGATGTCGCAGAAAATCCTTTTTCTGCAAGATATATGTATTTAAGTGCATCCTTTGGTGTATATATCTCATATGCATTATCTGCATATTCTTCCTGCTTCGGAACATTTTCTCCCACAGCCCGTGACGCGCACCTTGCAAGGTCGCTTCCTGTTGTTTCCAGGATCCTTACAAGATATGTCAACATGTCTCGGTCAATATAGTCATCCCCATCGACAAAACACACATAAAAGCCGGTCGCTTCACATATGCCCCTGTTTCTTGCAGCTGAAACACCTGCATTTTTCTGATGTATAACCCTTACCCTACTGTCATTTTCTGCTATTTTATCGCACAGTTCCGGACAATTGTCCGGTGAGCCGTCATCAATCAGCAGCAGCTCTATATTTTTATAATCCTGTTCCAGAATACTGCTGCAGCATTTTTCGATGTAGGGTGCAACATTATACACTGGGACTATCACACTTATCAGTTCGTTGCTCATACCCACTCTGCTCCAAAATCATGCACTTCTCTCTTGTCTTCCGGTGGAAGCTGCATATAGTCACCATATCCGCTCGTTAAAAACTCATGATATCTTCTCGGAGCATTGAATTCGTACTGTTCAAACTTCATAAGTATCGGATCATCAAAATCCTCATGTGTCAGATATGTATTAAAATGCAGATACTCTGCCGTATCAATTACCTTATCATGACTATCATAGTCGCATTGCATGGCAATTTCATCAATCTTTCGCTCATGCCGGTTGTTTCTGTCCGGAAGCAATATATGTTGTATATACTTTAGTTTTCCCTTTATTCCTGATTTGTCAGATCTTCCATACAGATCTGCACTTTGAAGTCTTTGATAAAATCTAAGTTTTCTCAACCACCCCTTATGGTTTTCAGGATCATCCCATACTCCGTCTACTGGAAATATATCAAGATATATTCCCATTTCTTTCGGAATTTCGCACAATTTGGCTGGTCTTACCTTTGTTCGGGCATCATATATCCTTGCAACAGAGTAGTGATATTTCGGCTCCGTTGTATAGTGTATATATTTTACATTTTCTCCTACAGGATCCGTCTTAACTAAATTTTTAAGTTTCTCAAAATCTGGCCGCGGCATAAGAACGTCCACATCATTATCCCACGGAATAAAGCCATGATGTCTTACTGCTCCAATCAGTGTTCCGTATGCCAGAACATATCTTAATTTGTTCGTATCGCAGTAATCATGCAATTTCTTTAAGAGATCAAGCAGCACTTCCTGCTCTTCTTCAATAGTCATCATATATCAATCCTCTATATATGCCGCAAAATCATGTGTTACTCTCTTCTCTTCCGGCGGCAGCTTCATATAATCTCCGTAATTTTGTGTCAGATAGCGCTCCCAACACTTAGGTGCATGAAATAATCTGCCGTTAAATTCCTTATCTTCATACGGAATATATTCAGATTTTTTCATGCGTTCACCCTTGCCCAGGCTCCATGTAATACCTCCGACATATTCGCATTTATCAAAATCCAACCTGCGAGCCATTGTATCCAACTGTTTTGCATAAGTTTCGGCGCCGATTATTCTATATAAAATAACTGCCGGTACCTTGACAAGTGTTCGAAATATTCCCTTGCCCGTACCTATTCTGGCATAACTTCTTGAAATTTTCTTTCTGATGCCTATTGCTTTTGTCAAAAGTTCATCACTTTCTTTTTCATCATCCGGCAATCCGTCCATCGGAAAAATATCGATCCAGAGATTTTTATCCATTGCCAGATATTTTGAGTCTATCCTGGTTCTTCTGTCTACAACCTTAGCAAATGGCGTATCACCGTTTCCTGCATTAAATCCCGTTAATTCATAATAAGGTCTTATTGGTTCTTTTTTTATTATTTCATGCAGTTTATCAAAATCCGGGCGTGGCATCAGAAGATCCACATCATCATCCCACGGAATAAAGCCCTTATGCCTTATTGCTCCAAGAAGGGTTCCGCCACACATATAATATCTTAGTCCATGCTCATCACAATATTGTGTGAATTCACACATCATCTCAAAAATATTATCTTTTATCTCTTCTTTTTTTAACTCCCTCATCCGTCACTGCCGCCTCTTCATGAATTTAGCCATAAAAAATGCTGCGCTCTCATAATTAACGCAAAACCAATTGATCATAAGCTTTCTTGATGCTGCAATATCTGCATCAAGCAGCAGCTTTTTGTTCTTTTTAAGATCTGCCTTCAACTCTTCCCTTTTTTTTATATATTTAGGATTTTTATATTCGCCGGCAATGGCCATCTCAGAAAGAATTGTAAAATTTATTCTGGCCAGATTAATTCTGGCATAAGATGCATCGCTGCCGCCTCGCTCATTTGCCAAACGATACACTTCAGTCCATACATCTTTTAATTTGAAATACTTTTCGCCGAATGTTGATGTCATTCCAGATGACATTCGGTAAAAATACATTTGGACATTCGATTCAACAATTTTATCTGCTTTCAACAGCATTCTGTAAGTTGCAAGAACATCCTCTCCAACCGAAAAATTATTATTTACATATGCATTTTCAGCCACTTCCTTTTTATATAGCTTGTTCCATACATAATGAACAATTTCCTGGCTGCCTATCTTAAAGAATCTCTTGGCAAATTCATCCCTGCTATATACAACTACTTTTTCCTGAACATCGGCTCTGTCATATGTTTCTTTTTCGGTTTTTATTATGCCTGCACTGCTTACATCTGCATCGTTTTCATCTATCAGCTTTAACAGATATTCATACATCTGTGGGTGCACCCAGTCATCCGAGTCCACAAATCCTATATATCTTCCCGAAGCTCTGTCAATTCCTGATTTTCTTGCTGCTGCAAGCCCCGCATTTTTTTTGTGAATAACAATTATTCTGCCATCTCGCCGTGCCCACTCATCGCATATTCTTCCGCTGTCATCCGCAGATCCGTCATCGACCAGGATTATCTCAAGATTCTTATATGTCTGTCCTGCAACCGACGATATTCCTCTGTCCAGTTTATCCTGCACATTGTATACAGGCATTATAACCGATATCAATGGTTCACTCATTAAAAGCTGCCCTCGTATTTCTTATTTCCAAACTTAGCTTTGAGAAAAGCCATTCCCTTTTTCTTCCAATCTACCTTTTCCATAAAGAGCAGCGGCAGTTCCTTAATCTGTTCTTTATTCAACTGTCCACTTGTGATCTTTTGATCAAGCCACACATTAAATATAATTTCACTAACTCTTCCATATAATCTTCCCTGGAAGGTTGATAATTCATCTTCATTTATATGATTTTTCAATTCAAAAAGGATAGTAAACAACCACTTGCAGTAATCGTCCAGGAGTTCTCTTTCCATGATCATCATATTAAACATATATCCGTATGTATGCTTTACAACACGGTCATAGCTACCGACATATTCTGGATACTTTTCTGCAATTATCTGCCTTGTTATATCCAAATGTTCCGCATAATGTGTATGCTTATAATGATCGTACAATGTTTCAATATAATAATTTCTCTTAGACGGAACAAACACCTTCACAGTACCAAGATATGGTTCAATTTCATCGTAAGTAAGTATACCTTTGAAGATATCGTCTGTATTTTTCCTGCCGAAATGCCGTCTGTAATGGGCAAGCCCTATATAATCGCAATCAAGATTCTTCCATGCCCAATAAAGCCCTGTGAGCTCACAAAAACTAGGATTCAAATAGGATATATTATCACCTGTATTGTCCTTAATATATCCCAGATTCAAAGGATTACCATCCGCATCCTTCTTGCCCTCCGCACCGACATGTACGGGAAGATACATTTTATCCTCTGGCATACGATACTTCTTATGAGCTGCTATAATTATAGTTACAGTTTTATTCATCTGAGTTCCTTTTCGCACATATTAAGAACTGACTCTATCGTCGTATCCATGTCATAATATTTATACTCGCCTAATCGTCCGCCAAATATAACCTTGCCTTCTGCATCAGCCAACTCTTTATATTTAGCATATAATGATCCATTTTTTTCATCATTTACTGGATAGTATGGCTCGTCACCCGGCTTCCATTCACTGCTGTATTCCCTGCTTATTACAGTCTTAGGAATGTCAATGCCTTCATCATCTTTACCGAATTCGAACCATTTATGCTCAATGATTCTGGTCCATGGAGTCTCCCTATCTGTATAATTAACAGCAGCATTCCCCTGAAAATTAGGTTTGTCCAACAGCTCTGTCTCAAATCTTACCGATCTATATTCAAGATATCCCAATTTGTATCCAAAGTATGCGTCTATTGGACCTGTATACACAATCTTATTTGCGATTGCGTCCAATTCTGACCTGTGCTCTAAATAATCCGTGTTAAGACGAACCTCTATTCCATCAAGGATATTCTCTATCATCTTGGTATATCCGCCCATAGGAATTCCTTGATACAGTGCATTAAAATAGTTGTTGTCATATGTGAGTCTTACTGGAAGCCTCTTAATTATAAAGCTCGGAAGTTCCTTGCAGTCACGACCCCATTGTTTTTCAGTATATCCCTTAACAAGTTTTTCGAACAGATCACGTCCTATAAGTGAGATTGCCTGTTCTTCCAGGTTCTTAGGTTCTCCTTTGATTTCTGATCTTTGCCCATTAATCTTTGCTTCAGCTTCTTCGGGAGTTACAACCCCCCACATCTTATTAAATGTATACATATTAAAAGGCATTGAGAATATCTCACCCTTGTAATTGGCCACAACAGTATTGGTGAAGCGGTTAAATTGTGCAAATCTCGTGATATAATCCCAGACTTTCTGAATGTTTGTATGAAAAATATGTGCTCCATATTTGTGCACATGTATCTTTTCAATATCTTCTGTATATACGTTTCCACCTATATTAGGTCTCTTATCTACAACAAGCACCGATTTTCCTGCATCTAGTGCCTCTCTTGCAAATATTGAGCCATATAAACCCGCCCCTACAACAAGATAATCATACATATATTATTCCCCTTTATCATTATTAAAA
>CAVARE010000077.1:0-22205 GCA_963591145.1 Anaerotignum sp.
TCGCCTTTGTCACCTTTGTCACCTTTCTCACCCTTTTCGCCCTTGAATTCCCCGGACTCGTAGGCATTCTTGATGGTCAGATACATCTCGTGCATTTGGGTATAGATAAGGTCAAGGGATGGGTCTGTGATTTCTGGTATATCCGACTCGGCAATTGACGGAAGCACTGCCGCAAAAAACAGGTCAGAGTTACTGATAAGCTCGTACTCGGATGTCGAACCCTCCTTCAGTTGATACTCCACCAGCTGACACGGTATGTTCGTTGTTTCTTCCTGCGTGATGTAGCTCTGTACCGTAAGCTGATTGCTGTCCGACAGCGGTACAAGAGCCTCCACAGGATATCCAATCTTGACATACACGGTCGAGTTCTCGTCTGTTCTTTCGATACCGGCAAATTCAATGATCAAGTTATTATGGTCATACCGGTGACCAAATATAAGCTTTTGCGCCGGGCGTTGATTGACTTGGTATATTATCTTCTTCATTTTCTACCTCCTGTAATTATTATCACCTAATAACCAACCGATGATTGCTGTCAATATTATCAATATTATCGCTACTAATACGCCCATGATTTTTTCTCCTGTTTTTAAAAAAGGATACCAGCGGCCTATGTCGCTGATATCCTTTTATTTTTAGCTTAATTCCGTGGTCTCTTCAGGCGAATCCATTAATACGGAGCTGCCAGCTGCGGCCGCCGTTGGATCGAGAGTTACATATGTTCCACTGACATATACGTCCGTGACGCTTTGGGCTGCATCCTTATATATGGTTAGCTTGCCCGTTTTGGCGATCCAACACGATGCATACCAGTTGGATGCATACGGTGCGGCCTTATTATAGGCTGGAAATATCTGATAACTCATCCACGGTCTTAGCTCTTCCGGCAATGTAAACGCACAGGTATACGATGCCGCACTCGCTGTCATGCCTTTAATCGTTCCGTAGAAGTTGACCACATGACCGTAGGCGCAGAACCATACATAGCCGTAAGTGTCAGAGCCGAAAGCGTATGTTGATTTCTGAATAGGTCTAACTACCTGCGGCGCACCAATTTCCGAGAAGGTAACCGGATACATCGGCTTATCATTTGACTCGTAGCCGATATTCTGCCAGTTCGGTATCTGGAACATCCCGCTTTTTTGAGAATAATAAGCAAGCCATTGCTCATCCCAGTCGCCGCTCCCCCATGCATACAGACCTTTATTGCCTTTCCCTGACATTTCGAGCGATATGCCGCCACCCGTGGCAGCATCCGTGTTGTGGACGTAGAAGCCATTGCCCCACATAGAAATGTAGCCTTCATCCGACTCGTTTGCTTCCCTGAAGAATGATACTCCCTTGCCGCCAGCAAGCCTTGAGATGCAGACAATTCCAGTTTTTTGTTTCTGTGTCGTAGAGCTTATCTTGTCAGTTATGGTCAGGCTGTATTCATAGGTCTCTGTCTCGATATCGCTTATGGTCTCTGAGTAAGTAATAGTATACCCTGAGTCCGAAACTGTGACGCTCTGACCACTTACCAATATGGTCTGTGTGCTGTCGCTCAGTTTGGTTCGCTCAAGCGTATAAGTCGCACTGTTCTTCTCTGTTCCTGAGCTGTCCTTAGCAGTATGAACTACGCCCGTCGCAGTTAATGTCACGAGGTTAGTGTCTCGGTTAGCACTGACATTAAAGCTCTTGATTGTAGGATACTCGTAGTCGGATATATAGATGTTCTTCTGCTGTGCGTCTGTTAAGCCTCTGCTGTCTGTTACGGCTACATGAATATATATCGTTCTCGTGGCGGCTATCGTCGGAAGTGTTGTTTCACCTTTATATGTTCCATCCGTCTGCTTTGTTAAGCTGCATGTGACCTGTGCCAGCGTCGCACCTGCGGCAGTAAATGCCGCTATCGTTGCCGTCTTCGGCGTTGTGCCGTACTTTTCCGATGCAATAACCGTTACTTTTGGCTTAGATATGTTTTTTAAGTATACCCCGCTTATCTTGGATGCCGTGTCAGCTATGCTCACGTCCGTTATCGGCGCTGCATACGATGTAGGGACGCTCACTGTGCAGTTCTTCGAGTCTGCTCCTATCAGTCTGCCTGAAGCGTCAGATGATGTGTATGTGTACAGCGTAACTGTCATTACTGCATCCCGTGCATTCGGTATCTGTGCCAGGATGGTATCCTTATCAGCCGATACTTTAGGCACCGAATAAGAATATGACTGTGCCGATGTGCTTTGCGGCGCGATCGCGTCCGTCCACTGTATCCAGCTTCCTATCTGGTATTTGATGTAATACACAAAATCACTTGAATACGGTGTCCATGTGACAGTTGACATGCCGCCCAACGATATATTGTTGATATCAGAGATTGTGCTCGCGCCTTTGCTGTCATACGTAAGCGTCACGGTCTTGTTATCTGAGTATCTGCCAGATGCACTGGACGCGGCCACTATCTCAAGCTGCACCTGCACAGCAAGGCTTCCACTTCCCGCGTCAACTGCCACCGACTGGCTGACGCTCGCATTTTTATATATGCCCGCTCCGTGACCGTCTCCTGGAAAATAAACGGATGTCCATGAGCTGTCACCAGCTTTAAGCCACAACCGCCAATATGCAGCATCGCCGCCCAGAGTACGCATGTTGATATTTGCGGTGACCGTTGCAGTATCAGATCCGGCCACTCTTGATATATTCACTGTTCCGTATGCATCATATGAAGTCTGCCAGTCGGAGCCCTGGCATATCCATTTACTCCATGAAAGATTAGCCATATATCAGCCTCCTATCCATATATCGTCAAGGTTAGCCTTACCGTTAACGATCGCGCCTTTTCTGATAGCCCACTGAGCCGTTGAACCGTTCATGATTTCCAACTGGCCGCTTACATTGGCAGTCTTTGCGGTTATGCCGCTAGAATCGATCCTTAATATTTCGTTGCCGTTTGAATCTTCGTACGCAAGTGACTCGTTGGTCTGTTTCGAGATGATGGATTTATCGCTTTTTCTGATGGCAAAGTATTCATCATTGAAGTCGAACCATGTATTTATCTTCCCATCTGAGCCGAAATATAAGGACAGCTGGCCAGCTGTTAATTTAGCGTCTGATTCCAGCGTCTGAATGCGCCCGTCATAGGTGTCCGTTATAGTCTTAATGACGCTTGCCTCAATCTTGTCTGGCAGCTGGTTGATGATTGACTCGTACTGTGTAAGATACGTGTGGATCTCATTAACCTTGCTTTTAAGTGCCTCATTTGTGGCGTAATTAGCAGAAACAGTACCCAAAATGTCGCTTTTGTTCTTCCTTGCGTTGGCAAGCTGTGACTGGATATATCCGTCAAGCGTTAACCCTAACGTCATTTTGTTCTGTGATGGGTTAAGCAAATTGAGGGTCTGAGTTGTGACCTCGAACCATGCATTACTGTCAGCCGTGAGACCGTGGGGCTCAGAGACTACCTTTATCATTTGGCCGCACCTGAAGCTTTCAACGCTCTCGCCCGTATCCTTCAGGTCGACCGCTGATACATTAATCGTGAGCTGTCCCACGCACTTGCTGTTAAGATACGTCTGCCCTTTGGTCTTTAGGATGGCGGCAACATTTACATCGTCCCATGTATTAGTGCGGCAGATATAGCCGTATCTGTCTATGTATTCCTGAGGTGCCACAAGATAATCTTTATTTTCGTTGACGGATGATATCGTAAGCCTGTTATTTGTCCTCGTGCCCTCGCTATCCTCAAGGTATGCCCCCAGAGGAACCAGCGCGGTTATGATATCCGCTGGATTTACGGACTGTGTGAGGTCTAACAAATTCTCGCCAAAATTAATGACCTGTGAGCACTGTTTTGTCACTGTCTTGACCCAATTGAGCTTAAGGCCGCCTGATTCCTTTGTGATATACATATATCCGCCGTAGGAATCCACAAGGTCTTTCAGCCTTGTCATGGTGCTTTCGTAGGCTTCGAATTCCCTGTATATGGTGTTGTCTTTCTCGTCTATGGTGATGTTGAATCCTGCTATCTGTTTGGCTGCTTCAACCTGTTCATTATGTGATGCGATGAACGCGGATACCAGCTCGCTGACCGTGTCATTATAGATAAACGGTCTGGCGACCGAATCACTAAGCACTGCCAGCATCCCCTCGCAGACCACTCTGAGTGACGTGTCCATCTGTTCGGTGATAGAATAGACGCGGCCTGACCATATCAGGGAATCGTCCCTGTATACGTCAATCATACTCTTCAGCTCGTAGAGCTTACTGTATGCCGCGTTGCAGGGAGGGATCACAAAAGTAAATGTTCCTGCGTCTGTGATGCTGTTATTCAGCTGCGCGGATGTAAGCGTATACTCGTCCAGGTCAAGGGCAGTTGAGAAGAATGTTTCGTCGTTTAGTCTTGCAGAAAATGCCATCAGAACTTGCCCTCCCTCCATGTGATCGCTACAGCCGTGGCAGATGCCGCTGTTAAGGTTAGCGTCACGCTCTTTCCTGCTTTAAGGATGATATTTGCGCTCTTATGTTCTCCTGAGCCGCTAAACGAGTATGAATTCGTGCCATCCGAAACTGTGACTGCGGTTGCTGCAGCGGTCGTAAATGTCGGCATGATATTCAATATGCCTCTGTTCTTGACGGTAACGCTTGCGCCTGTCGCCGTGGCTGTTACATTTTTGCCGCTCAGTGCTGTTGCCATTCTGTATGGGTATGCATCAATTGATATTTTTATCGTGCCTTTATTCTGGTCCCGTTCTGCAGCCGTTATCTCGCAGAATCCCGTCCATGCGTAATCCGGCTCGTCGTCTATGATCACTTCCACATTCTGCCCGTGCCAGGCTTCATATACCTGCTCTTTGGTCTTTTCCCATGACATGGGCGTGGTCTTGACCGTGCAGGTCAGGACCACATTTCTATTCTGGTACGTCATCGGCCTGAAGCTTAGATCAAGCTTGCCGTTCCTGTGGGGTACAGTTACCGTCTGGCGGTTCGGTACGGGCTCGCTTATCGATACGTCCGTGAGCATTAAGCCGTATGTGCTTAATTTAATATCATTTATTGTTGCTTCCAGCATGTCAGCCCCTTCTTTCCCTCAGTCTGATCGCGCCGAGCTCATTGTTCATCGCGTTTGCCAGTTCCCCGGCAAGTACGCCCGTATCCGTTACCATCTGCATGTTACCCAACTTATTTACCGCATTGAGCAGCGCCGTGAGCATGTCGGTTAGTCCGTCGTCCTTATCGTCATTTATGATCTGTGCTGTTACATCGGCGGTGTTACCGCTGATTTCATTGATTGCATCTGCTCCGATCAGGGCGGCATTGACTGTTTCATTGGCCAGCTGTTTTGTGGCGTCAACTGCTTCCTGTGTGCCCTCGCTGATACCTAACGCAAGGCCTTCACTTACATACTGTCCATATTCCTCGAATACCTTCGATGGTGAGTGAATCCTCAGGGTGATGGTAGCACCGGCGGATGCAGCCTGCGCCAGGCTTCTCGCAGCCGAATATACATTGCTCCACTGGCCGTACAGTCCGTTTGCGAGTCCCTGTCCCGCATATGCGCCATAGCTGGCCATTATTCCCGATAATCTGCTAACTGCATTTCTGATACTGTTAGCTATCGTATTCATTGCGCTTTCGATGTGTGTTAGTCCGTCTGTTATAGACGTTCCCAGCCAGCTCATCATCGTTGCGCCTCGTGAACTTAAATAGGTATGCAGGGCGCTGTCTGTTCCCAGTACTCCGACCGCTTTAAGTCTTACGCCGTCGAATGCCGTATATACATCCTGCATCGATGCGCTGATTCCTGCTACCAGGGATGCCATATTGTTGAGTGATTCCTCGTTCAGCTCGTCGCCTATCTGTGCCGATTCAACAATGCTGTCTGAAGTTTCCTGTTGTGCGTCCGCCGCGCCTGACGGATCATAGTTGTCTGCCGCGCCCTGTGCCTTGCTGAAGCCTTCCTCTACGCCCGCGCCTATCTTGCTTGAGGACTCGCCAATGCTTGTGGCCGCGCTTTCCGTGTCGCTTGCGGCTTCTTCCACGGCCGCGCTCATGGTCTCCGTGCTGCTGCCTGTGGATTCCATGACTTGTGCCAGGGCTTCCATGATAAGACCCGCATCATAGGCTTCTATGCCTGCATTGCTCAATGCTGCCGCCACGCTGTTTGTCTGGGTCTCTGCGTTAAAAAAGCCTTCAATCATGTACTGCCAGTCGCCTGCAGATGTTGTTGTATCGCCGCCCAACGTCCTTACTGCCTCTGACAACGCAGTCATCTGCTGGTCGGTAAGCCCTAATGTGGTCTGGAACTCGCTTAATGATGAACTGTAGCCTGCCATAGACGTGGCAGTCGCAAGCAGCCCTTCATTCATGGCCGCAACACCGCCGTTTGCCGTGACGAGCTGGTTTGCGTAATTGATGAGGCTGTTTCTTACCTCGTCAACCTTCGCTTTCTGATTTGCCAGGGCAGAATCACCGTTTAAGATTTCCTGAGTCATGACCGCCGCTTCTTCAGCGGTGTAACCCATGTTCATGTAGTAGTCTTCGTAGTAGTCGGTCAGACCTTCCAGGTATCCTGACTGTAATTCGTAAGCAGACGTGAGTTCCTGCAGCTGCGCATTGGCTGCCGAATAGTTGCCGCTTGCGACAGACTCGTTAAATGCGTCCTGTGTCTCCTTCGTGCTGTCCACGGATTCCTTAAGGCTTGCGTATGCATCGGTGATGGCCTGCATATCGATCTCAAGCAACGACTGCTTAAGTTCCGCCTCAATGACCTGGTTAATCTGCTCCGCCATCTCGTCAAGTGTCAGGTCGCCTTCATTTACGATCTCGTAGACTATGTCGGTGGTCCATTTTGCGGCATTTTCTTCCCCGAAATTGTCTTTCAATTTCTGGATGATGGTGTCGATGTCGTCGCCGTTTTCAGCTGATTCAATGATCAGGTTAATCTCTGCATCTAGCGTCTCGGAATCCGTGAAGCCCAGTTCCTGCTCAAGGTATGCCTTAAGTGAGCCGGCCTCCGTCGAATACCAGGCCGTGACCATGCCAGGCTCTTTAACTAGAAGATTACATGCCGCTTCTATTTCCGCGTCTGTCAGCCCGAACCGTGCCCCGTTCTTTCTGATCCATTCGGTTATGTTGTCAACGCCCTCGATTCCTGCCTTGTTGCATTCAATGTTCATCTGCACCAGGGTATCGATAGGGAGTGATCCGTCGTACCAGTCAGGGTGTGTTTCTTTCACTTTGGCGATAATGTCCTCGGTGCTCGTGTTCTTCCCGACCGCGTCCAGGATCATCTCAATGTCGGAATATACGGGGTCAAGGGTTATCTGACCATCTTCCGGGAGATATTGGTTGAT
This sequence comes from Anaerotignum sp., assembly GCA_963591145.1. GTDB lineage: Bacteria > Bacillota > Clostridia > Lachnospirales > Lachnospiraceae > RGIG5612. The sequence continues at coordinate 7,332 of CAVARE010000077.1, forward strand.
CTCGTCTGCTATCTTTTGGGCATAGTCATATTCCTCTGCAGAGATCTTTCCGTCGCCGTCCAGGCCGCCTACCAGGAGCTCTAAGTTTGCCAATAGGTTTGCCTGCTTAACCTCTGCTTCAACCGTGGTCTCTGCAACATCCTCTTTCCAGCTTTTGTATTTCTCGTCGAAGTCGTCTATCAGCTGGAGGTTTAACTGTATGTTGGCTTCTGCCTGTGCCCATTCTTCATTCCCAATCAGATCAGCCCAGGCCTCGCGCATGTTTGTGTCAGCATCTTCCAGCATCCGCGCCCAGCTTGACGTGAGCCTGTCCTGTGTGCCGTTCCAGATGTCGTCTTCTATCTTATCCTCTGCACTCTGGCTGAACAGTCCCACCACGCCGCTTATCAGACCGTCCACCGCACTGATGAGCATCGACGGCAGATTTAGGAGCAGCTCACCTATGGACTCTGCCAGGCTCGGAATAAGTGTTGCAACTATATCTACCGTGCTGGCCATCAGGTCAGACAGTACGTCTGGCAATACATCCGTTATCGCAGACATGATATCAGGCAGCGACTGCGCCACGCTCTTAACCACGCTGGTTAATGATGATATAAGGCTCGGGAGCATGCCCGTCACCAGCTCTGTTAAAAGGCTCAACGCCGAATTCATCACTGACGGCAGATTATCGGCAATGTTATTAAATACCGTCTCCATTACCGGCATTACATTGTCTGCTGCCGTTTCGACCGTATTAAGCAGATCTTCCACCAGCGCGCTTACATCCGCGTTGGAATCTCCCAGACCCGCAACAAGGTTCTGGGCGGCTGCCTTCATTGACGCAAACGAACCCTGGATTGTGGACGCGGCTTCCTTGGCCGTCGTGCCCGTAAATCCCATGTCGGTCTGTACGATATGTATGGCATCAACGATATCCGCATAGGACATTGCCAGGTCACCGTTCGTGTCCCTGGACGCAACAAAGGTGCTGTCCAGCTTTTCAGCATCTTCAATGAGCCTTTCCATCTCTGACTTAGTGCCGCCGTAGCCTAAGCGCAGGTTGTCCAGCATCGTGTAATTCTGCTTTGCAAATCCCTGATAGGCGTTCTGAATATCCGTGATATTCGTGCCTATCTTGTTCGCGTTGTTAGCCATGTCGGTAATGGCCAGATCTGCATATTCCGCAGCCTTTGCCGTGTCCCCGTCAAGGGACTGTAAGAGTGAGGCTGAGAATTTGATTGTCTGGTCCATGTATTCATTGGCGCTTAAGCCTGCAGTTTTGTATGCATTGGCCGCGTATTCTTCAACCACGTCAGACGAGTCTTTGAACAGGGTCTCGACGCCGCCTACCAGCTGTTCATAATCCCCGTATGCCGATACGGACGCAGCCGTAAGCGCTGATATTCCTGCTGCCATCGCGCTTGCTATCGCAGCGGATGCCTTGCCGATAGTCGCGCTTATTCCTGACGAATAACTTTCGCCCGACTTCTTGCCAGCCTCAGTCAGATCCGTGTCAATGCTGTTCTTCAGCGTGGATCCAAACTTGGTTGTCTCGGGCAGGATCTGCACATATGCCTGACCGACCGTATAGCCGCTGTTCTCAGCCATCTTTTTTATCTCCTTCCTGCGCAAATGATGCCATGTAGCGTTCCAGTTCCTCAGGCGAATCAAAGCCCCTGCATTGTGGTGTCTCTTCCTTGCCCGTCAGCTTATCCAGCACAGAATCCGGCTTTTGTGGCCTGTGCCTTGACTTTGAGCAGACAAATAAATAACGGAACATATTAACGGAATCTATCAGAGCCGCCAGAAGCGTCTCCGTGGTCGTTAATCTGTTCCCGCTCATCTTGCGCATTATCCTAGATTCAAGAGGCAGGCCGCATGCAAGCGTTGCCTGTCTTTCCACCGTGAATCCTTCCGTGTCTGTTATTCCGTAATATTGCAAAAAATCGCAGATAACAGCGTCCTTATCGGTTACTGTCATCTGCGCATACGTTACGACTTTTTTTTAATCTTGCTGAACTGGCCGAAGATGTCCGCGCACTCCCTTAAGTAGTCATGTACCTTCGGTGCGTGCTTTAAGAGCTGCTGCATCTGCTTTGCTCCCAGCATGCGGTTCATCAGCTCGTCATATGCCGAATCTTTGACAATTCCTGATTTTGTGTCATCGTAGATAACATGCAGGAGCTTCCAGTTAACCGCGTCTTCCATTACGTCCACCGCGATATTGCATTCAAAGCCTGTTCCTGTCGTTATCGTAATCATGTTGTTGTCTTCCATTTAGTTCTCTCCTAATCAGCCGTTAGCCTTGCTCTGCAGATACTCGTAGTGGGTATTGCCGTCAGCGTCCGAGAATGCGGTTGATGTGACCGAGTATCCTACCGCCGATGAATCGGAATACTTGATCTCTCCGACGGATGTTACCCTTGCGCATGGAATAACGATTCTCTTAAGCGCGCCGTCCTTAAGCACCATATCGGCAACAAGAACCACTTCCGGCATTTCGTCAGAGTTAACCTTGATGGTGATGCCTGTTGCAAGTGTTCCTGATACATTGTCGTCGCCGTATACGTGTTTTAAAACTTCCACGCTCAACGCTTCCAGCAGTGTATAAGCGAATGTATCCTCACGGCCTGAGAAGATCGTAAGGACAGTATCGCCGCCCCATGCCTTGACCGTGGTTGAGTTGATGGTCTGGGAGTTACTCAGGCCGTCCTCTGAGATATAGCCCAGTTTTTCGAATGCATCACCGAGGGCTGTTGATGCCCCTGTCGGTAATGTAGTTCCTGCAGGTGCGACATAGATAGCACCGCCTACTTTTGGTTTTGCGGCTGTTGTATTATTTGCCATGTCTTATTCTCCTTATCAAAAATGCAGATTAAATACCGCCTGATAGCGGTATTCTTTTGTATCTGCGTCCGTGTAATTGTAATCACTGTTAAGCGTGCATGAATATATGCCGTCTTCAGTTTCGGCCATACAGAGCATTGCCTGTTTGACCGACTCGTTAAGAGTCATGGCGTCAAGCAGACTGCTTTTGCTTATTGACTGTACCGCGACCATCGCGGATTCGATCCCATCTTCCATGCCTGAAGCCGTCTTCTGGATAACCACGTATCTGTCAGGCGGATTTTCGGGTACTTCCGCATAAACCTGCCCGTCTGCCATGTTTTGAGATATCAGATATTCGATAATGCTGATTTCAATCATTATTTGATGCTCCTTAACAGCGTGTTATTTTTAAGATTGTCCTTTTGTGACTGTCTGTTTCCCGCGTATACGTTCGCGATCTGTCTCTGACCGGAATTGTGAACCGATGCCCTGTAACCGAATCCCGCGCGTGAAGCTGCTTCCTGGCCGAGCTTTAGCATGTATGCCCTCATCTCTGAGCCCCTAAGCATCTGTCCTATGCCCTTATATGACAGTTTGACCTTATTCATATCTTTCCACCTGCACATTCATGCCCCACGGCATACCCTGTGGGAGTAATTCCTGTATACCTGTTACCGGAATGCCTATCGTGCGCCACTTCTTTCCCCAGAACTCGACTGTTTTATTTTCCCAGTCATTCGTGTCGCCTTTCGGGATCCCCAGTGTATACTCCGCCTTGCGGCCTGTGAGGTTCAGTATGTCTGTTGCTTCCTGTGTGGACGGAGATCCTATAAGGACGTTTTCGACTTCTATCGCAGTCTCTTCATATACGGGGCGGTTTAATCTGTCCCGCCCCGTTTCTGTCCTGGTATACAGTTTTATGGTTTCGCCTTTTAGCATTGTTCCCTGTCTCCGATCATGTTGATTGCACCGATTTTCTGTTTTTTGATTCCCAGTGCGGCCAGCTCTGCTTTTTTGATGAACAGACCGCCACCGGGTGACAGGAATGTGCCCGACTCGGTATAACCCAGACCCGATTGTGAATACTGGGACAGGGCGCCCATTGTTCCGCTTGTCGGAGTCATCAGCGCCCGCGCCACTATATCAACCGTTACCTGTTTCGCGACTTCTTTCAAGTCGCTGTCCAGGGTTATCATCATGTCCAGGTCTTTCCCGTTCTTTTTGGCTTCCAGTCTTAATCTTGCGCATACGGTAGGGATAAGCGCTTTCGCCTTCGCCAGTTCGTCCTCTGACAGCGCACGGTACAGCGCTATCACGTCATTAGTATCGGCATATTGCTGTCCCATGTGTCACGCTCCTTATCAGCCGTTTGCGGCCTTGATTATTACAAAACTTTCAGGGTCTAAGATTCCCCAGCCGAGATAAGCCTCTGTTCTTAAGAGAATCTGATTTTTTCTCTTTAAATCGCCGTTGCCGTCAGGATCGCCGTACTTGATAATCTCCATTGGTATTTCATCAGAGAATCCCCACTTGAAGGCATTTTCAAAGTCGCCCACAATGATCCTGTCTAAGGACGAACCGAACATGAGCGTTTTATTGACGTCGCAGATATTGCCGCCGAACGCTCCCGGCTTGCCGCCGAATCTAAATTCCGGATACAGATATGTGCCTGCTCCCGACGCCTTAATTCTACCCATTGCGGATGCGGCTTTGCTTGAGAATGCTATTCCTGTAAGCTCTGCGTCCGCGTCCTGAAGCACTCCAACAGCTTCATCTAAACATTCGTCTACTGTCTCCTCCGTATAGGTAACTGTTGCCGTAACCTTTTTGTCAAAATAGTTGCTGCCGATAAACTCGGATGCCTCACCAATCGCAGGATTTACTCCATGAAATGCCGCGATATCCAGCGCCCTGGCAATCTTCTTGGCAAATCCGTCAGTGAATGCCTGCAGATATGGTATCTGCCTTTCCTCAGACATTTTTGTAAATTCATCGGTCAGCCTGTGCTGATAAACAAATTTAATAGGTTTGATGGTCACTGCTTCAAATTTTGCATTTCCTGCAGGCTTTTCTCCGCTCTCACCTACAACCGCTGCCTCTCCATCCATGGAAAATACAATTTCATCTTCTCCCGTGAACGGAATAGGTGTCTGCGCTGACAGCCTTGCCAAGGTTGAATGTCCTTTAACTTTCGAAAATATGCTGCCTACAAGCTTTGTCGGGAACAAAGTTGAAGATTCTGTAATTACTGCCATGTCTTATTCTCCTTGTCTTATTCTTTTTAATAATTCCTTAATCTCTCCGTCGCTTTCCTGCTGGTTTCCTTCCGGATCCGCCAGCGGCGGCGCCTGGGTTACTTTGGTAAACTTGCCTAATTCCTCCGCGCTTGCCTTGACCTCGTCCTCCGTGCTGCCTTTCAGGTAGCCTCTCAGCTCCATCGGTAGCCCTGACTCAATCGCGACCTTCGTTTTTAAAGTATCAATTTCGTATGCGGCAATTTTTCCTGTTGCCTCCTGGTACTTCGTGTTGAGTGTGCTTAAGTCTTCCTTGCCTTTGGCAATTGCTTTTTCGTAGGATTCCTTTTCCTGCGTCCATGTACCCGACTGTTTCTTGAGGTCTTCATAGTCAGCATATTCGCCCCTGATTTTAGCCTCCTGTCTTGTCAGTCTGTCCTTGATCGCAGCGTCAAATTCTTCCTGCGTTGTTATAGGCTTTTCAAGTTCTGCCATGTTTATGTCCTTTCCCTGCTTATCCGTGCAGTTACGTAATTTTTATATTAAAAAAAGAACCCTGGCGGTTCTTTAGTTAATAACTTATTCTCTGTTTTGTTGTTTCCTTAAATTCTCCTGCAGCCCATGTTGCATAGATGACAGAATCCAGCAATGTAATGTCTGCGCCTGTCTGTATGGCGTTATATCCGAACCCGCCGTGTGAGCCTATCGCCCTTTTTTCAGTATTGGTTGCAAGCGCCGTCAATGACGGCTGTTCCATCCTGCAGAGCTTCCCGTCCAGCAAATTCCGTTCAAATGCCGTATTAGCCTTGATTACCTGCGCCACTGTCGGCAGTATTATGCTTTTCTCGTTCTTAATCTTCAGCTGCAGCAATTTGTCCTTAAGCAGCTGCTGGCCGCTGGCCCCGTCGATGACAATCTTATTGATCGCCCCGCCTGCCCTGCTGCAGAAGTCTGTTATCCATTCATTTCCTTCCCTTGCGTGTTTATTGCTTATGACTTCAAAAAATATCCTGTCGTCATCTGCATTAATCGCTATCGCCATCGATACAGATTCGCCTTCCCTGGAGTATTTGATACCCACACACATCTTGCCACGGAATGCCGGCAGCTGCTTAACAAGAGTTCTGTCCCAGTCGGCTTTAAGTATTGCCGATTGCTGGTTTTCTTTAAGCCACAGCCCCAGACGTTGGATGTTAAAATCTATTTTCTTGTCGTCATCGCTTCCAGTTTCGGCCGAAAGTGTTCTTTCGGTCAGCCTGATACCCAGTGACGGATTGGTCTGATACCATAATTCGCGGTCATATATATCCGAAAATTCGTGTACGCTCCACTCTGACCACCCCGCATCCTCTGCCTTGCCTTTAAGTACGTTATCCCTGTAGTTCTTAAATACCGTTCCTGATGATACGGGTGTGGGCGGTGTGCCACACATGATAGTCATCGGATTAGGCGACGCGGATATGACGTACTTCAGCGCACTTTCCTGATCGTCCTGGTATTCCTGTGCTTCGTCCACTATCAGGATATCGTAGGATTCACCCAGACCGCCTTTGGCTGTTCTGGTTCTGTACTCAATGCGCCCGCCTGAATGTATTTCTATCAATTCCTGACCTTTTGCCTTGATTGACTTATAGCTTACACCCAGACAGTCCAGCAGAAGACATTCTCTTTCCCATGCCTTATGTGACGTGGATGTAAGGTGCGCGGTATGTAATACCCTTAGTCCTGCTGCCAGTCCGTACAGCTCCACGATGGCCAGTATCTCACCCTTACCGTTCTGTCTCGGTACTGAATAGCCGTATCTTGTATGCATCCACAGGTCTTTGTCATTTCTGGCCAGTATGTCATTTACCAGTTTCTTTTGCCATTCAAGAGCCTTTCTTCCTGTCAGTTCGTACAGATCTGTCGCGTTCTGTCCGTCTGTCGCCTCGTAGGGCAATGCAAAGTGAATCGTTGGCTCTTGGTTTCCGATTCTCTTTTCTTCCATCTGCGTTCCTCTAGCTCCGATCTCTCATTTTCTTCATGAGCTGCCTGTCTTCTCTTACATCTTTTATCTTTGCCGTAATGATTATCGCAAAGCATATCACAATATTCAGAGCCATAAATCCTAACACTATGATTTTCAGTACCGTCAAGGCGTTTACCAACATTGCTTCTTTCCTTTCAGGTATAATAAAAGCACCTTTGTAGGTGCTTTTAATTTGCTTTTATATAAATATTTCCGTTGTCATTTTTTTAGAATGTACTCTTTTGGTACTTCAAGTTCAGGAGACGCATTTATCATTGCTATTACCTCGTATTCAATCGGTACGTCCGTAATTTCTCCTGTGCTTTTATCAACAAATATATTCCCTCCGCCACTATAATTTACTGAGCCAAAATCAGCTACCATATTCCACTTATCGCCGCAATCAGTTATGGAGTGAATGCAATTTACTCCATAATTCCTCGAAAAGTCTCGTGATGCAATTTTGCATGCTTTTTCTAGTGTAATCATTTTTTCCTCATCTGACACGCTGTAATGCCCCTGTCTGAAAATTCTTTATCATCAATTCGCCAAAACATCGTCTCATTTTCTTTGACCTGTTCGAATAGCCTGGTGTTAAAGATTCGGCCTGCCTGCGGATCAAGGAACACTACCCCGTTTTTTGATTTCTCCGCAACTATCGCGTGACCGTCGCCTCTTTCAAATGTGATAAGTACTTCATACCTAGCATTCGGATCAGCCTCGCTTACCGTTTTGATTATGTCTTTCAGACCGTTCCCTTCAGCTTGAATTATATCGCTTTGACTTAAATCTTTCCATGCTTTCCACGGATTTCTTTCCAAAAAATGATTTGACATTCGCGGCTGTGCGATAACATCTATTTTTCGTTTTCTCATTTCGTATGCACAGACGCAGTTTACGCAATTGTTGTTATACGGACTATTTTTTTTGCTAAATTCGTAAAATGGATTTGCATTTACGAGTGCGTCATCATCTGACGGATTGCTTATTGTGGTCCAGTTGCGCGGAATCCCTTGGTATTCTACTTTATTGTCATTTTTAGCCAGTATTTCATTCACCCTGGCTTTTCTGGCTTCCTGCTCTGTCTGGTACACCTTCTTGCTCCAGACATCCGTGTAGCCTTTTTCAGTTACAACTACTACTGTGCAATCACAATTCTGATGGCGTCTGTAGATATCGTCCGGAGCGTCATCAATGTCGTAAGTGCCTTGTAGCCTATTGCACCAGTCGCAGCACGGCCTGTTTACTTTTCTTATAATTTTGGTCTTTAGACCTGCTGAAGCTCTCAGCTCTGCATTTGACTGTACAAAATTGTCATAAAAGCTCTGTGTAACATTCGTAACCCCGGAGGATAACAGATTGCAGGCTTTACTGCTCATTTATGTCGTCCTCCCAGTATTCCATGATCTTGTCTATCAGGTCTTTTACCCTGTCTTCCGGGAAGCCTGTCTCTATGCATTTCATGCCTATGTCCGCTTTCTTATCGGCATATTCCCACTGCTTTGTAGCGGCGTCCATGACTATCTTGTGCACTTCCCTTAGGAGCGGTTCTATGATTCTGGATGCAATGTTCCAGTACAGACGCCCTTCCGGGAGATTTCTGGAAATCAGTTCAGCCGTCAGCGCATCTGCAGCGCATGTTCCTACCAGCTTCGAATACCTGCATATGTCTTCACCTGTGGCAGTCTCTTTTTTGAGTCTCACCTTGATGCCCTGCAGTTCCTTGTCTGCTTTCATATTCTGTTCGAATTTATCTTTTATCCGCTCATAGAGTTCCGGAACAATATCTGCTGCCATATGCTTAAATCAAATTCCTGTGAGGTCTTTTATCTTTTCTTTGTCGATGTAATCCGGCACTGCCTGGTTAAGTTTCAACACTGCATCGCCCAGTCCTGCCATGCCCGCATTATCCAGTTCGAACAGCGGTGCAAATACCGGCTTGGTAAGATATGCCACCTGCCGCTTGTACGGGAAGTTGTCCCTAAGGCAGGCTGCCACATATCCCGCATTCAAAAATCCCACTCCAAATGAACGCTGAGCCTTGCGGCCTGTGAGTCTCAATGTCTCGTGTGCCGCCCTGATTGCCTCGGAGCTGGACGGGTTGTCCTGAGGGAATCCTAGGTCATCCATTGTCAATCCCGTTTCACCTGCAAACAGTGATGCGAACATCTTCAGCTGTTCCAGGTGTGGTGTTGCGGACTGCTGGTTAAACTGTCCGACGTTCGGGTGGTTTCCGTCTTCGTCGTTTGTGATCGTGAGCATCGACGATATTGAAGATCTCCACTTATCCATCTCGAGGTCTGAGCTTATACCAATGGCATACTTCTGAGGGAATGAATAAAACTCCGCTGTTATCTCCGACCTTTTAATGGTTCTGATGGCGCTCTTCTGTAGAGCCATGCACGCCCTGCTTATACGGCTGTGGCCAAACGGTCTTTTATCGTCAGGCCTGTGTATGATCGGCACAAGTAAGGTCTGGCCTGCGCCATGCCTTACTTTCTGCGTGAATTTGCCATTTTCGTAATAGACAGTCTCGGTTGGCGTAAAGTAAGCTTCTAGAATCGGTGTATCCTTGTCGCTGTCTCTCTTGAGCACGGCATAGCCTTCTTTTAGCAGCCATGTGATAGGGTCTATTTCGCCCGTGGCATTGGCTCCGTCAATCACCTGCATTCTCGGATATCCTGTCTCATCCGGGGATATGTAGATAAAGCTGCATGAGTTGATGCATGCGCTCAGTACGGCGGAATCCGTCAGAATGTCCATGTTGTTCAGCTGAAATATCTCATTCATTCCCAGATTATCATCCCTGAACTCCCTGAACTGAATCCTGTCCGCCAGACAGTCAACGGCCTTGGTGCACCATCCCAGTACCTCGGTAAGCCACCTGAGCTCATCCGGTGTGGATATTCCCAAATCCTCAGTGTGATGCTTCATCTCGTAATATCTGTATCTCGTCAGCGTTCTTGAACGTTTGACTGCCAGCTTTCTTCTGAGGGCAGCCGGGCCCTTCAGTGTTTCTGCCATTAGAAACCTCCCATAGCTTTTATAGGTCAGCGGCCAGCTCTCTAATTACTGGTCGGTGTTATCAGCTGTTTATTGCTTTTCTGCTGTTAAGCAGACTTAAGAGGTCATTTCCGTTCTGCTCTTTTTTAGCCTGGATAAATGCCTCTTCGTTTATCTTCTTAAGACCTGCAGGTGTTAAGCCCAGTTCCCGCCAGTATGTCAGGGCTGTCTTGTTCATCTCGTCCCACATGACATATGCAGGATTCTTAACACGGTTAGTGAAGCCTCCCTTGTTGGTCTGCTCCACTACCAGGTCTTCATTTTCGTCATTGAGGATTGCTTCCGCCTCGTCCCTCTTCTCGAGGATGGTGGCCAGCGTATCGATTGCGTAATCAAAGTATTTTTTATATGTGCCCGCGTCCATGCAGGCTTTTTTTATCTTCGTTTTCCATTGCCTTTTTTGCATGATCCGCCTTTTTTTGTGCAAATTGCGTCAAAATGCGTCAGCTTTTTCTTCACGTGCGCGCGATAATGGAAAATTCGGGGCTTACCCCCCTTTTATCAAAAATGTTCCGCGCGAAAATTCGTGCAGTACGGCGGCTGGATGTCCCAGCCCGTGGGGGCAGGGTCCCCACCCCCCTATGCCTGGTAGGCTAACGTTTCGGCGGCCGCGGCTGCCTTGTTGGGGTCAGTTGGTTTCCTGCCTTTTTCTCCACAGTTCTCGCAGCACCTCAATCTGCTTTTATTTTTTTTATTTTTTCTGTCGCTTCAGCTCTTCCTTGTGTCTTGCCTGCGCTCGATCAAGCTGCTTAAGACTTGTTCAAGACTTGCTTAAGTTAGGCAAGCTTTGATCCAGCCTTGATCCAGCTTTGATAACTGAACTTGTCTTGTTCTTTCAGTCCACGGAGGAACAGGACTCATAATGAGGTCGGTGTTTCAGACCGGGCGGTTAATCGTAGTCGTGGTTTCTGATCCGGGGTAGACAATGTTTCAGGCTGTTGCCCTGGTTCGTCTGTCCTCTTCCTTCGTGGGCTTAACCCTCCGGCGGTATTTATCTGACCCCCGGCGGTATATTCTGAGGGGCGGTATCTTTTACCTGATGCCCCTGTGGGTCATATGCCGCCCAGTCATAATGCTGGGGCAGGTCATTATTCTTCGATACGGGTCCTGCCTGCATCAGCTTGAATCCGTCTGACTGCATCTTGTCCGACTTGCGTATGTTGCACCAGCGGTGCGCCAGTTGCAGGTTGGATATGTCTGACGGGTGGCCGCCCTTCTTCACCGGTATGATATGGTCTATCGAATAAGACATGGGATGCGGCGGCTTAATTGTCTTGTCCACCGGCTGACCGCATATGCCGCATATGTCCTGGGTGGCCAGAATAATCTTCTTGTTCTTCTCGAATGCGGTACGGTGTGCGCCCTGCCTGTCGGCTCTTCTATTCGGCTGCGACATACTCGGCTCTTATATACCCGTCCCTGATCCTGTACCATTCCTTCACGGTCTCAAGGATCTCGACTTCTTCACCGTCTGCCAGGACTCTCTCTATCGGGGATTCCCTCTTAGGACATCTGCGAACATTAAGCGAACCGCCCCTGACTCTGCCCTTAAGGACTGCTGCCTGTTCTGCATCTGTTGTCCGTTCGGTCTCTGTCTTCTCTTCTGCTGCTCTGGCTGTCGTATTCTCTGCAGCTGCCTCAGCTGCTTCAGCTTTCTTTCTTGCCATGTTCGTTCACCTCATTTTTTTGTGCAACACAAAAGGCAGCCTGTACGCTGGCTGCCCTTTGTGTCTCTAACAACTTAAATTCAAAGAAAGGAGGAACTTATGAAAAATCAATTTAGCCTGTTCTTTCGTCTATGTTATATCACTTACTCTTATGGGCTTTTAAGGTACTTTCGTTTGCACGTGTAAACTCAGCTAAGGCATATCCGTGTAGTCTGGTACAGTATCTGAGGGTATACCCCATCTGCTCTTCTATCTCTTCCCACTTCATCATCATGACATACCTGTACCTGAGCAGCGACGCATAGGTCTCGTTGTCCAGCTTATCAATCTTTGCCGTGATCTCCCTGCGCAGGTCTATGCATCTGTCGATCTCTTCGTTAATCTCCATCTGCATCGCCACTATCTTCGTGACAGCATCGCCTATAGGGTCAGCACTGCCACCTGATGAGCGCGGCATTCCGTCCATCTGCTTGGATGAACATCCTTCCAGCTTCGCCCTCAGGTCTTCCAGTTCCTTCTCCTTCGATGCTATCTTCAGTTCCATGTTGCGGTACTGACTCAGGTACTCTTTCGCAGTCATCTCTCTCCTCTCATTTTCGTGGGCGGATGGTCGTAAAACTTTACACATTTACGAGGCTAATAAAAATTGTCATTTCCGCTATTTTGTTCGCCTTCTTTTTATATATGTATATCGTCTGCTTCCATCGCCTTTCTCTTCTTTGTCATGTATCTTGATTCCGGCTTTTTGTAGTATGTAAATCTCATGTAGCCGTATTTATTTACATATGTCTCCGACAGTATATAGCCCTTGGGAGCCGTCGGAGGGTGTGCCTCCGAATAGTTCCTTATGGCCAATGTCGGAGTCTCCTCTGTCGGTTTTACGGCGTTTCTCGTGTTAAACCATCTGTGGCCGCCTATCTCGGGTGTCCAGTGGTTGAACAGGTAGTTAGCCAGATTCGTATAATCGGGACCGTGATCCGCGCCGTCATATGTCTCGTGTTCCCTTAACGGGCTGACTTTTACTATTGAGCCATACGGCCAGAGCTTTATGATGGTCTCTTCAGGTATCCCCTTCGTAGCCATGTGCATATGCAGTCTATGGGTGTTCTTGCCAAATCCTATATATGCAAATATAACTGCATCCGGGCAGGCTCTTTTTAGCCTTCGGATGTAGTTTCTTTCGATTCTCTTCATTTCCTTAGGGTCATGCACTTCATTGTCTGCATCCAGCGTGAGGGTGGAATACAGGCAGTCAGGAGTCATATTTGCATTGAACAGTTTGGCGTGGTTTCTCTGGCTTATGGCTCTCTTATGGGCCTGCCTTTCTTCTTCTGTCCTGAAGCGTTCTGACGGTCTCGACGTCTTAACGTCCTGGCTATCCCTTATATAGTAGACTTCCTGCTCACACAGGACGCCGTAGAATGTCCTCTTTTTGACCCTTTTCATTTTTTTGAGCCCGCAGGCTCTCCTTTCTGAGACCGGCAGCAATGCCGGCCTCAACTGCTGCCATTACGGATTTTCCGTAGCGGTAAACCCGTAATGGTCCTTAATCCAAACTGTCCGTGATAATATTCAGCCTTTCGGCGGTTGCATTCTGTAGCTGTAGTTGTCCCTACTCCTCCAGCGCTTGCAGGAATGCGTCTTGTAGGTATCCCTGTCGCAGCACTGGCATAAGCCTCTCACTACTTTCTTAAATCTGTTGGTCTGCACAATATCTCCCCACCAATAGCAGGTCTGACACTGCCTGATCTCTTCCATTTCAAACATGTTCCTTCTCCCTTGTTGCAATTTGTAAGGTCGCCTATCCCTCCAACTGCCTGTTGGGGAGATAGGCAGCCTGCCGGAGTAGAAGCCGGCAAACTGCTTTTATAGATATGCAAGGTTTATATTAAGCGTCCCTGCAGCTGCATGGACAAAAGCACCGTAAAAAGCCCTTGCTGCAGGTCTGACGCATTAATATCTGCTGCCTGTGGCAGCCTTTTTATAGTGGCTGCCTTGTACACTGGCGCGGATCCGCGGCCATGTACCTTATTGTGACGTCCTTACAAGGTGTCAGACCGTCGCAGATTCTTTCCTAATTCCTGCTGGCATTGCTCCGACGTCAGATTCGTACGAATCACTTTCGGCTCGGTGTTGCATATCGCGTCACCGTTTGCGCTGATATAGTAGCCCCTGAACTTCTGGCGTTCTTCCTGCCTGATGGCGGCTTCCCGTTCCCTTCGTTCCTGTTCTATCCGCATTGCGTTAATGCGGTCATTGAGACTTTCTATTTCCTGGTTAAGTGTCCTTATCTCCCTGTCCCACCTGTGGCTCTTTTGGATGAGCTCGTGCAGCTGCGCTTCCTTGCGATACTGCCATTTGATCTCCCTCTCCCGTTTCCTTTTAAAATTCAGCATTCTTATGTTCCCTTCTCATCATTTCACCTGTTCCCGCCGTCTTCTCAATCCTTGCCGGGTCGTACTTCTTCCAGGTCATGCCCATGGCCGCGCCCGGATTCCGTATGCCCGCTTCCTTCATTCTGTTTTTGGCTATCGTCCGCCTGAATGTCCTCAGCCTCATCAGAGTGACTCCTTTCTGATGGCTTCCAGCTCTGCCTTTGTTACCGCCCTGCCATCGTCCAGAATCTTCATTACGCGGTTTATCGTGTTCTTCTTCACGATATTCTCTACCGTGCGCAATTTCTGCAAATATGAGCTTGCACCGTCCGCGTATCCCTGTTCATAAGATTCTTTTCTGATCTCCGCCAGGCTCCACCCTGCAGGATTGATGTTGCTAAATTCTTTCTTCATCTTCTTCCCTTTCTGTCGTGTATCGCGCATACTATCAGCATCACGCATAATATGATCACGGGGATCGTGAGGATCCCTACTGCCACATATACCAGCATCTGCACTATTTCCGCCATTGCTTCCTTCCTCTCTTAAGCCTCAGTTAGTTCCTTTATCCTGCAGCCCGCGCCCCTGCCGATGTTGTATTCTTTCTTCAGGTTCTTTATTATCTCCTTCGAATGTGCCGCCCACATGATGGTCTTATGGCTGCTGCCATCTTCCTTATATATCTTCACCTCGTAAGGCTTCCTCTTTGGCTGTTC
>CAVARE010000078.1:0-19479 GCA_963591145.1 Anaerotignum sp.
TTTTAGTGTATTACAAAGATATATGTCAAGAAAAAGGACAATGAAAAATCAGGAAAAATCGTTTTCCAAGACTTGTTTAGAAAACCTGGGACAGGAAAATATTTTCTGCTAAAAAAATACTGCCGGACTGAATCCGGCAGCATCTATAAATATACAATAATTATGCTCTTGAAAGATACTCGCCTGTACGTGTGTCGATCTTGATCACTTCATCCTGCTCAATGAACAGTGGTACGAGAACCTGTGCGCCTGTTTCTACGATAGCAGGCTTTGTTGCACCTGTTGCTGTATTGCCCTTGAAGCCTGGCTCTGTGTTGATAACCTTGAGTTCAACGGCTGTTGGAGGCTCAATTGAGAATACCTTGCCATTGTATGAGCAAACCTTAACCAATTCATTTTCCTTAACGAACTTCATCTGGTCGCCTGCATCCTCATGGCTTAACTGAACCTGCTCATAGGTTGTTGTATCCATAAATGTATACATATCGCCATCATCAAACAGATACTGCATTTCTGCTCTGTCAATATGTGCATTTTCGAACTTTTCTGTAGGTCTGAAAGATGTTTCAACAACACCGCCTGTGATAATCTTTTTGTATTTTGTTCTAACGAATGCAGCACCCTTACCAGGCTTAACGTGCTGGAAGTCAATGATCTGACAAACATCGCCGTCAATTTCTACTGTCATTCCGTTTCTGAAGTCACCAGCTGTAACCATAAATATATCCTCCGTTTTAAATAACTGTCTGCCCCTTATTCTACAAGGTATATTGTCAACTTTCAACCTTTTTTTAATCCAGCTGATCGAACTGTGAATTATACAGGTCTGCATAGAATCCGCCCTGAGCCATCAACTGTTCATGATTACCCTGCTCAATGATGTCTCCATCCTTCATTACAAGGATAAGATCTGCATTCTTAATGGTTGATAATCTATGCGCAATAATGAATGAAGTTCTATTTGCCATCAATTTATCCATGGCTGCCTGAATGAGTTCCTCAGTTCTGGTATCTACCGAAGATGTTGCTTCATCCAGGATAAGAAACGGCGCATTTTCAACCATCGCACGTGCTATTGTAATTAACTGCTTCTGACCTGCGGATACATTTGCATTTTCATCCAGAATAGTATCGTATCCATGAGGCATAGTCATAATGAAGTGGTGAATTCCTGCAGCCTTGGCAGCCTCAATTACCTGCTCATCTGTTGCCTCTTTACTATATTTGATGTTATCTCTGATTGTTCCTTCAAATAGCCATGTATCCTGAAGAACCATGCCAAACAACGCATGCACCTCTTCCCTTCTCATGGTCTTTATAGGAACTCCGTCGATCGTAATCTCGCCGGAATTGACCTCGTAGAATCTCATAAGCAGGTTAACCATCGTTGTTTTTCCTGCGCCGGTAGGACCAACGATTGCCACCTTCTTGCCTGCAGGCGCCAATACTGAGAAGTCATTAATAATGGTCCTGTCAGGATTATATCCGAAATTAACATGCTTGAATTCGATATTGCCCTTAGCCTGACCATATGGAATTCTGATCGGAAGATCCATATCATTTGGCAGAACTTCTTCATCCAGGAATTCAAATACACGCTTCGATGCGGCAGCCGTTGACTGAAGCTGTGTGAAGATCTGTCCCAATTGCTGCAGTGGCGATGTGAATAATCTGATATAGATCATAAATGCAACTACGGTACCAAATGTAATGGTTCCGCTCATTGTCATGAGAGCACCGACCACGCAGACTGCTACATATCCCAGATTGCCGACAAATCCCATAATAGGAGGCATGAGGGAACCGAAGAATTGTGACTTCCATACGCACTCGGCAAATCCATTATTCAGATTATCGAATTTCTGTCCCTCGTAATCATTGGCATTATATGCATTTACAACGTCATGACCTGCGTAAATTTCTTCGATATGACCATTCAACGCGCCCAGAAGCACCTGAGATTTTACGAAGTATTTCTGGGAGTTCTTCATGATTAGGAACAGCAATGCAAATCCTATGAGTGAAGCTGCTAATGCTACAAGCGACAGCTGCCAGCTGGTGAAGAGCATGATTATGAATACTCCTATAAATTGGGTTCCAGCCTGGAACAGATTGCCTACAGAGGTTGTAAGAGTCTGTCCTATCGTGTCAACATCATTAACTACACGTGATAAGATATCACCTATAAGATTGTTATCAAAATATTTTAACGGAAGAATATTAATCTGCTTTACTATATCCTTCCTTAATCCATATGAGGTTCTCTGTGTGACTATCGTCATCAAAAAGCCCTGGATATAAGATAGAACCCACGCAAGAGAATATAAAATCAAAAGCGTTATCGCTATGCTGACAACTGTATCAATTTCCATCTCGCCTGTGAGTCCGGTACTTATGATATCAGCTATCTTGCTGATCTGCTTTGGTCCGATTATCGTAAGTATGGTACCTCCGACAGCGCAAATGATTGCCGCAATCAGCATTCCCAGATTTTTCTTCATATATGAAAGCAACGGCCCAAGGAAACGAAGGCTGGCCGTTTCACCATTACCTCTACGCATTTTCCAATTCCTCCTTTGACAGCTGTGAATAAGCGATCTGGCGATAAACATCACAAGTTTTCAACAATTCATCGTGCTTACCGATTCCCGCCATCTTACCTTCATCAAGAACTATGATCTTGTCAGCATCCCTAACTGTTCCGATACGCTGAGCAACGATCAGTGTTGTTGCTCCATTTGTTTCCTTCTTAAGCTCAGCTCTGAGCTTCTTATCAGTCTTGTAATCAAGTGCCGAGAAGGAATCATCAAATATGAATATCTCCGGCTTCTTGCAAATGGCTCTGGCTATGGATATCCTCTGCTTCTGACCACCTGAGAAGTTAGTTCCACCCTGAGCAACAGGAGCATTTATGCCATCCTCCTGTTTGTCTAAGATGTCCTTACCCTGAGCAACCTGCATTGCATGAACTATATCTTCATCAGAGGCACGTGTTTTATCTACATCGCCATAATCCACATTAGAAGCAATGGTTCCTTTAAATAATATCGCCTTCTGTGACACATAACCGATCTTATCACGCAGATCCTTAAGAACATAAGATCTGACATTTTCGCCGTCAACAATGACCTCTCCCTCAGAGGCATCGAAGAATCTCGGAACCAAATTAACGAGTGTACTCTTACCTGATCCTGTTGAGCCAATGAATGCAACTACCTCTCCCGGCTCGGCTGTAAATGTTATATTATCAAGAACTCGTTCCTGCGCACCCGGATAACTAAATGATACATTTTTAAATTCGACCTTGCCCTTAACGGTCTGATCATTTCTGACATTTCCATCTGTAATCTTTGTCTTCATGTCCAGCACTTCCAATATTCTGGCAGCTGAAACCTGCGCCCTTGGAAGGAACATGAAAATCATTGATACCATCATAAAGGCCATAATGATCTGTATAGCATATGCCATGAATACAACCAGTTTACTGAAAGTCTCTATCTTAGTCATTACATCTGACTGATTCATTATTATAAATGCACCAACCCAATAAACACACAGGGATGTCATGCTCATTACATACTGCATAGATGGCATAAGAAGCGCCATAGTCTTGCCTGTGAACAAATGATTCTTGGTTATCTCTCTATTTGCCTTATCGAATTTCTCTTCCTGATAATGCTCTGCATTATATGCTCTGACAACCCTTACACCCGTAAGATTTTCTCTTGTAACAAGATTCATCTTATCAGTCAGTTTCTGGATAAGTTTGAACTTAGGTGTAACTAAAATAAGACAGATGGCAATTACAATAACAACGACCATTACCGCAATCGCTGTTACGAGTATCCACTGCCAGCCCTTGTTTAAAATCTTAAATACAGCCCAGATGGCTATAATAGGTGCCTTCAGGAGCATCTGCAAGCCCATTGATATGATCTGCACAATCTGGACAATATCGTTAGTTGACCTGGTAACCAGACTGGATGTGGAGAAATTATTAATCTCCTCCATAGAAAAGCCTACAACCTTGTCATATAACTGTTTTCTGAGATTCTTAGAGAAATTGGCCGCAACCTGTGAAGTGAAGAAGCCAATAACGACCGTACATACAACATCACCGAATGCAAATGCGAGCATTATTCCGCCTGACTTCCAAACCTCCGACATCTCTCCGCCAGTCTCAACAAGCTGCGTGATCTGTGTCATATAATCTGGCATAGTAAGCGTACACCAGACAGATATGATGACGAAAACCAGTATTCCAAACATATAAATGCAATCTCTGGTTTTCATATACCTAAATAATTTAAGCATCTAAAACTCTCCTGTTTCTTTTTCATGTTACAAAAACATTGATGACCCCTACAGGTATCATCAATGTTTCTATTACCATTTGTTTTTCAGAATTTCTACTTGCAACTTACTGCCATTCAAATCAGAATTACATTTATACAATTCCGCTCGACTTGAACGACTCTTTTTTTGATATTAAAACATAATTTTGACTGTTTCAACCAAAATGTTATTTTTTTTTGTACAATATTTTTGAAGAATGATGTCTTTTTTTATACATCAATTACAACTCCTCACCGTGTTTTTTGGAATAAATCCTATAGAAGAACTTCACAATAAGCTCGCCTGCCCGCTTTAACAGAATAGTAGGTTTATGATCAATATGAATCGGCTTAACGAGTATAGATTTTATGCCTGCCTTATTGGCACCATAAATATCAGTAAATAACTGATCTCCAATCATTAGAGTATTGTCCTTGTTGGTCCCAATCCTAGACATTCCTTCAATGTATCCGGCTGCACTGGGTTTATGTGCATCACATATATATGGTGATTGTGATCTCTCAGCAAATGGCTTAACCCTATCTTCATTATTATTAGAAATAATGCAAACCTTCCAGCCAATTTTTCTTAACAAAACAAAAAGAGCTTCCGAATGCTCATCACTCGGAGCTCCATGTCTCACAAGAGTATTATCAACGTCCGTTAACAAACCTCTATAGCCCTTGTCATATAGTTTCCGGAAATCAATCTTATAAGCTGATTCACAAGAAACTGTCGGATAGAATTTTTTAAACATATAATTTTATTTAACAAAACCTGCTTTCATCAGCATTGCATCAGTCTGCAAGCTTCTTTATTTCTTCTATAAATGTATTTACATCCTTGAACTGTCTATAAACGGAGGCAAACCTGACATAAGCTACAGAATCAACTGCTTTAATCTTATCCATAACTATCTCGCCAATATCGCTGCTCTTAATCTCAGAGCATCCTAATGAGAAGATTTCATTTTCAATCTCATCTACGACCTGTTCTATCTTCTCACGTGTAACATGTCTCTTATAACAAGCCTGCAGAATGCCTCGCTCAATCTTCCTTCTGTCGTACGACTCTGTATTACCATCCTTCTTTAAGACCATGATAGGTATTGTTTCTATCTTCTCATATGTCGTAAATCTCCGATGGCAGCGTTCACATTCACGTCTCCTTCTGATTGCTGTTTTATCATCATTAGGACGTGAATCAAGAACTTTCGTATCACAACATGAGCAAAATGGACATTTCATAATGCTTAAATTATACTTATTTTTTTTCCTATATCAAGTGATTTTAAAGGATTATCATTTTTATTTTTTGATTTTATGGCAACTATCTAAATCCCCATTACAGAAAACCCGCTGCAGGCAGCTTCTATGTATGCTTAGCTATCACAAAAAGCATTTTCAAGGCTCTTAATAGTTATAATTCAAAAAAAACAGATGCCTCACTTTAGTAAGACATCTGCTTATGTTTTTAAAAATATTCTCTTGTGATAGTTTAAGCTGCTGCTGAAGGAGCTGGAGCCTTTCCACTAACCTTCTTAGCTGCGTTGATGGTAGCACGAGTCTGCATTTCATCAAGTGCAACAGCAAACAGAAGAACGATACCAAGAGCAACATCCTGCCAGTACTGGTTAACGTTAAGGAAGTTGAAGCCCTGGTTAAGAACAGCGATGATAAGAGTACCAACAACCATGTTGTTGATCTTGCCGCCGCCGCCGCCCATCTTGATACCACCGAGCATTGCACCAGCCATAGCTGTGAATTCTGCACCGATACCCATTGACTGAGAAGCTGAACCAATCTTACCAATGTTAACAATCTGAGCAAATGCGAAGAATAAACCTGCAAGAGCGAAGATTGCGATTCTCATCTTAGCAACACTTACACCAGACAGAGCAACTGCATCCGGGTTTGAACCCAGAGCATATACATTACGTCCGAAGTGAGTCTTATTAAGAATAAGAGCACCAACAATGACCATGATGATCATTACAACAACACCAGACTTTACATAACTTCCAGCAAAGAAAGGAATGTTTTCACCACCCAGGAACTTGAATGCATCAGAAAGACCCTTGTATGTCTTCTGAACACCACCTGAGAGCAGGTACGTTGCACCATTCAAGATATACTGTGTAGCAAGTGTTATGATGAACGGGAATACTCTTAACCATGCATACATAACGCCGTTGAAACCTGAGATAACAATACCACAAATGATACCAAGACCCATAGAGAGCACGAAGCTGCCTGATGCAGTATCAATAAGTGCCATTAAAATACCTAATGTTGAAAGCAAATAACCTGTAGACAAGTCCATTGCTCCGCCTAACATGATGAAGGTAATACCAACACCTGTAATAAGCAGGTAAGCATTCTGTCCTAAAATATTCATCAAGTTAGATAAAGAAAGGAAATCACGGTTTGTAGATGTCTTACATATTATCTGGAAAGCAACCAGCAATATGACAAGTACGATATACATCATAAATTTACGTAACAGACCGGAATAATCGATTTTCTTTTTCATAAATTAATCCTCCGCTTCTCTTGGGCCGCCGGTTGAAGCCATATCCAGAATCTTCTCCTGGCTGAACTCTGACTTCTCAAGTTCACCGGCAAGACACCTCTCACCAAATACAACAATTCTGTCTGACATTCCGAGTAACTCTTCCATATCAGATGTAATCATGATAACGCACTTACCCTGCTCGCACATCTGATTCATAAGTTCGTAAATCTCATATTTAGCACCTACGTCGATACCTCTTGTAGGCTCATCAAATATTACGATATCAGACTGTGTTGCCAGCGCCTTACCAATTACGACCTTCTGCTGATTTCCACCAGATAATGTCATAACTTTTGTAGCATCAAGGTTAGGTGCCTTAATTCTCATTGCCTTTCCGTAATAGTCAGCAATTTCTTTTTCTTTCTTTTTGTCTACGAAGCCAAATTTCGATATCTTGCCCAGAACATTGTATACAATATTCCATGATATCGTCTCAGACAAGAAGCAGCCTTCTCTCTTTCTATCCTCAGGAATCAGACAAATACCATATTTATGCATTGCCTCTCTAGGACTGTTAATGTTAGCGAGCTTACCATCTACATAAATCTCGCCCCACTGCTTCTTCTCTGCGCCGTACACAACCTTCATGATCTCTGTACGTCCTGCACCAACAAGTCCAGATACACCCAGGATCTCACCCTTACGAGCTTTGAAGGAAATATTTTTAACGCCATTTCCTGTAAGATTCTTAAGTTCAAGCTTTACATCACCGATTTCAGCGTTACGCGGTGGGAATGTTGCTGTCATTTCACGGCCTACCATGTATTTGATAAGCTCGGCTCTGTTTGTATCCTTAGTCATAACAGTAGTAATGTATTCACCATCACGGAGGATAGAAATACGATCTGTTAACTCGAATACTTCATCAAGTCTGTGTGAAATGAAGATAATAGCTACACCCTCATTTCTTAACTTATTAACAATCTTAAACAGAATATCAACTTCTGCTATCGAAAGAGGTGCTGTAGGCTCATCGAGAATAAGCACTTCACACTTCTTAGAAACAGACTTAGCTATTTCAACAATCTGCATATGTCCAGGAGTAAGATCTCTAACCAATGTTCTTGGATTGATATCAACTCCGAAATCGTCGAAAATCTTCTGTGCAATTTCGTTCATCTTCTTCTGATTAACGAACTTGCTGATCTTCTCTCCGTAGCAGATATTCTCTGCTGCTGAAAGAACATCAATCAGGTTGAATTCCTGATAAATACATTCAATACCATGAGATCTTGCGAGAGCAGGGGTCATGGCATTATATGTCTGACCATCTATACTGATAGTTCCCCCATCAGGTGCATGTGCACCTGTAATGGTCTTTATGAAGGTTGACTTTCCTGCACCGTTCTCGCCGATGAGAGCGTGAACCTCGCCAGGATAAAAGTCTATAGAAACATTATTCAGAGCAACGACACCTGGGAATACTTTCCTGATGCCTTTCAATGATAATGTCGGTTGCTTATTTTCCATAAAAACCTCACAATCATCTAATACAATTTCTAAATTCCAAATATGGCGCGGAGGTGTACTCCGCGCCACCAATTACCGACTAAATGCTAATCTGATTATAATCAAATTTTAGTACATAGCATAATCTACTTCGTACTGTTCGCATGGGTTCTCATCGCCCTGCTTCCACTGATACTCATATCCATATACGTTTGTAGCTGAGATATCATCATAGTAAGCTTCGCCGTATGTCCACTCATATCCGCCAACACCGCAAACACCAAGAAGGATAGCTGCGAGCTTAGCGCCTGTTGCTGAGAATGTCATGCCTGTGTTTGTAGCATTAGCTGCTGCGAACTCTTCAACTTCTTCATCTGTAGGTGTTCCGCCGTATGTAGCGTAACCCTTGATAGCGTTAGCTGAATGATCTTCCTGAGCTTCATTCCACATCTGAAGGAATGTATCATCTACTGAGTAGCAAGGCATTACACAGAAGTCAGCGAGGTCAAGGCCGTTCTGCTCTGCATAGTCAGCGATAGCTGAAGCAATACCCATAGCTTCATCTGGCTCGTAAGCGATGAATACACGGCAATCTGGGTTAGCTGCTAAAACTGCCTGAGCATTGTCATAAGCATCAGTCTGAGCTGAGTCACCATATGACTGTGTTGCAGAAACAACTGTGAATGTTTCAGATTCTGTAGCTGTACCGATCATAGCGTTTGAACGATAGATACCATCTGTGATGTCATAGTAAACATCGCAAGCGATAGCATATGTGCCATCTTCAAGTGCAGGAACGTTGCCGCCTTCTGCTACTCTGTTTGTTACCCAGTCTTCAGCTGCCTGAACTGCTGCCATACCTGTGATTGAGTAAGCTGTAGCAATGTAACCAGCGATTTCATATGAAGGTGAAACACCGAGGTATGCAACTGCGATACCAGCTTCCTTAGCCTGGTTAGCTACGTCTTCGAGCATATCTGTATCCATAGCTGCGATCATGATAGCACCAACGTTGCCAGCTGCGATAGCATCTTCAACATAAGATACCTGCTGTGAAGGATCGCCGTTAGCGTCCTTTGTTACGTAAGTGAAGCCTTCCTTGCCCATTACATAACCAAGTGAGTCAGCATGGATCAGAAGTCCAGGAACACCTGTTGTAGGTAAGATACACCATACTTCCTTCTGTCCGTTCCATGTGAAGTCAGAAGTTGCTTCTGCTTCATCTGCCATGCAAGCACCAGCCATGGAGAATGCCATAGTAGCTGCTAATACGATAGCTAAAAGTTTCTTCATTATAGTTACCTCCTATAAATTTTCTTAAGTACTGTCCTGCAGTACCATTTCTAACAATGCAATTATATTACTCAGCTTTTTCTTAGTCAATTTATTTGTTTTCTAACTTATCAAATTTAATATTTTGTGCAACATGTTATGCACTCTATCCAAAATCCACTAAAGTAATATGTTTAATTTAGCCTTATTTTGGCTGCTGAATCAGCTCAATGAGTGTGCCGCTCGGATCCAAAATAAACAAAACATGATCATTGCCCATGTTAACTTCATGTGCAATCTTACCACCTTCTGCAAGGAATTTCTCCTTGAATGCGTCAGCGTCATCAATTGCTAATGCGAGATGCTTCGTTCCACATGTCTGTAAGTCTGAGTTTGGTGTAAGTCTGTCTTCCGGTGTTGGCTTTGGATCATCATATTTAAAAAGTTCGATCTGATATCCGTTTTTATCTTCGATAAAATACAAATGAGCCTTAAGCGGTGGAACATATCCCTGATCATAAACTGGCTTGAAGCCTAACCATTTGTCATACCATTTAACGGCTTCATCCATATCTCTTACACTTATACCTGTGTGTAAAGCTCTTAATACTTCTCCTGCCATAACTGCTTCTCCTTTCACTACTTTCCTTTTCACGCAGTATTCCCCGCGTATGTACGCATTATAGCACATGTAACTTATTGATACCTTAATATTTTTTATAGAATACTGTCGTACCAACCATGTACTATAAATCCGTTTGCTTATTATACATTTGTCTCAACTTGTTGACAAGTTATTTTTGAATTGTACGAATCAAAAGACAAAAGGATGGAACGAAGCCGCTCCATCCCCTTATTTATCAGCTGAAATAGCCGCTATCAGAGCGCCTCAGCCGTGTCTTATTTTATAATCATATCATCTTAAAGATGCATCTATTACATCATTCCCATGCCGCCCATGCCGGCTGCTGAACCAGCCGGTGCTGCAGGTGCAGGCTCCTTAATATCTGCAACAACTGCTTCTGTTGTCAGATATGTTGAAGCTACTGAAGTAGCATTCTGAAGAGCTGTACGAGTTACCTTTACAGGATCAAGGATACCGGCTTTAACCATATCTACATACTCTCCTGCAAGAGCATCGAAGCCATGGCCTTCCTTCTGCTCTTTAACCTTGTTAACGATAACAGAGCCTTCCAGTCCGGCATTCTCAGCTATGCAGTACAGAGGAGCTTCAAGTGCCTTAAGAATGATCTTAGCGCCGGTCTTCTCATCGCCATCCAGCTTATCAACCAGTGCTGCGACTTTCTTAGATGCATGAATATATGCGCTGCCGCCGCCTGCAATGATTCCTTCTTCTACAGCTGCCTTGGTTGCTGCAAGAGCATCTTCCATACGGAGCTTCTTCTCTTTCATCTCTGTTTCTGTTGCAGCACCAACCTTGATAACTGCTACGCCGCCTGATAATTTGGCAAGTCTCTCCTGCAGTTTTTCTTTATCATAATCAGATGTGGTTGTTTCAATCTGTGACTTGATAACTGCGATTCTTCCCTGAATAGCCTTAGAATCTCCGGCGCCATCAACGATGATTGTATTTTCCTTGTCAACCTTAACTGATTTAGCACGTCCGAGCTGGTTAAGTGTTGTCTCCTTGAGGTCAAGGCCTAACTCATCAGAAATTACTTCGCCGCCTGTAAGAATTGCGATATCCTTAAGCATTTCTTTTCTTCTGTCACCATAGCCCGGAGCCTTAACTGCAACAACCTTAAATGTTCCTCTGAGAGAGTTAACAATAAGAGTTGTAAGAGCCTCTCCTTCAATGTCCTCAGCGATAATGAGAAGCTTAGCTCCGCATTTAACTACTTCTTCAAGAAGTGGCAGGATTTCCTGAATATTGCTGATCTTCTTATCTGTAATAAGGATATATGGATCATCAAGTTCAGCTTCCATCTTCTCAAGATTTGTGCACATATATGCGCTGATATATCCACGATCAAACTGCATACCTTCTACCAGGTCAAGTTCTGTCTGCATTGTCTTAGATTCTTCGATAGTAATAACACCATCTGTAGTAACCTTCTCCATTGCATCAGCTACCAGCTCGCCAACCTCTTCACTGCCTGCTGAAATAGCTGCAACTCTTGTGATCTGATCCTTACCTGATACTGGGCTGCTCATGTCCTTAAGAGACTCTACTGCGCAGTCACATGCTGCCTGCATTCCTTTTCTAAGGATGATTGGATTAGCGCCTGCTGCCAGGTTCTTGCCGCCTTCGTTGATCATTGCCTGTGCAAGAACTGTAGCTGTTGTTGTTCCGTCTCCGGCAACATCATTTGTCTTAGTTGCAACTTCCATTACGAGCTTAGCGCCCATATTTTCGAACTCGTCTTCCAGTTCAACCTCTTTTGCAATTGATACACCGTCATTTGTAATAAGCGGTGCACCATATGGTTTTGCAAGTACAACGTTTCTTCCTTTTGGTCCTAATGTTACCTTAACTGTATTAGCCAGTGCATCTACGCCTCTGCCCAGGGCTTCTCTGGCATCTGCACCATATTTAATCTGTTTTGCCATTTTATATACGCCTCCTGTTTATCATTTATTAATTATTCAACAATTGCGAGAATGTCATCCTGACGAACAATCACATATTCTTCCTTATCCAGCTTAACTTCGTTGCCGGCATATCTTGAATAGATAACCTTATCGTCAACCTTGACATTCATCTTAACTTCCTTGCCATCAACAACTCCGCCAGGGCCTACAGCAACTACTACTGCAAACTGTGGCTTTTCCTTAGCCTGTCCAGGTAAAACAATTCCTGATGCTGTTGTTTCTTCTGCTTCTACATGTTTAAGAACGACTCTGTCGCCTAATGGTACTATCTTCATTTAATATTATCCTCCTTATTAATTTACTAGCACTCACTAGCCTTGAGTGCTAACTCCGATTGCTATCTTAAACTATTAGTCTATTATTTGCAAGTTATTTTTTAAAAAAATAGTCATCTTCATCAGCTACTTATTTTTCGCATAAATAAACAAATATTGCTGTGCATATCCACCGTACTCACCAAATTTTTCATAAGCATATCTCTCTATAAGTTTTTTATCCGTTTCCTTACGAAAATATAACTCTTCCATAATCCGCTTGATCCAGACATCTACAGGAAATGCATTTCTAAAGCCAAGACTAAACAGTAGAACGCAATTAGCCACCTTATCTCCAACGCCTCTTATCTGCATCAGCTTTTCTTTTGCCTCGTTAAATGGCAAATGTCTCAGCTCGTCCCCGCAAATGCTGCCGTCCGTAATTTTATCCACAGCATCCCTTAGGTATGCCGCTCTAAAGCCTGTCTTCATATCACGAAAATCCTGTTCCGATATACGGCTCAGCTGTTTCAGATTAGGAAATGCATAAAAGGACCGGCCTGCATCCTCACCTATCAGGCTGCCGAAATTTTGTGAGATGGTCCGCACAATTTTCTTGATTCCTGGAATGTTTTTATTCTGCGATATAATAAACGATAATAATGTTTCAACAAATTCCTGATTCAATATTCGGATGCCATAATACTCATCAACGATGGGTTTTAATGCAGAATCTGCCTTTATGATCGCATGCTTGATCTTGCCATAGTCTCTGTTAAGGTCGAAATAATCAAGCCAGATGTTATTTACTTCGGCTTCATCAGCGTTTTCAAATGTGATTACCTCCTTTTCCTGCCGTATCACAAGGCGCCTTCCATGCGCTATGACATTATATTCGTAGACACATTCACTGATCGCATCGCTTTCCGACGCATAAACCTGTTCGAAATTAAAGCATTGCCCGCATTCTAATGTTTGCTTTAGATTAAAATCTGATATCTTTATTTTATACATATATTATCCGCCAAATATTCAACAGAAAAAGTCTGCGTAACATACCGCATATAGCTATTTTCCGTTCATTCTGTCTTCAACAGCTATGAAGCTGTCATACTTTTTATGTCATACTCACAAAAGGCGCCACACAAACCTGTGTGACGCCCATTAAATCTACTATATTCTATATCTTTATCTTCTCTTAAGGAAATCAGGAATCGTCAGATTCTTAGAATCCCCTGCAGGTCTTGCAGGCTGCTTAGTAGCGGTTCCGAAATTCATCTGCTGTCTCGCAGGATTCTGTCTTGCATTTCCCAGATCTGCTCTCGTTCCTGCGCCATCATTACGTGCAGGGGTTGTAAATCCAAATCCTGGAACTGCCGGTGACTGACTAGCTGGAGCAGCATTCTGTGTGTTATATCCAAATGAAGGTGTTGCTACAGGTCTAGGTGATGATGTTCCTGCAAATCCTGATGTTGCTGCTGAAAGTGATGGCTTATATCCACCTGTTGCAGCGGCTGAACCCAGCTGAGATGCTGCTCTTACAGGAGCTGAACTATCATTTATTCCTGTTGCAATAACTGTAATCGTGCAGGTATCTGCAGGCTCTGCTTCGTAGCGGGCACCAAATATGATATTTGCCCCGTCTCCTGCCAGCTCCTGAACGTATGATGCAGCTTCATTTGCCTCGATAAGAGATATATCACCAGAAATGTTAACGATAACATGTGATGCACCCTTAATGTTTGTCTCAAGAAGCGGTGATGTAACAGCGCTCTTCACTGCTTCCTCTGCCTTAGAATCACCATGTCCCTCGCCAATACCGATATGAGCGATTCCTTTATTAACCATGACTGTACGAATATCTGCGAAGTCAAGATTAATAAGAGCAGGAACATTGATCAGGTCTGTTATACCCTGAACAGACTGCTGAAGTACCTCATCGGCCTTCTTGAATGCATCTGCGATAGTTGTTCTTCTGTCAACGATATCAAGCAGCTTATCATTAGGAATAACGATGATCGTATCTACAACTTCCTTCAATCTCTCAATACCCATGAGAGCATTGTTCATACGTGTTTTATTTTCAAATCTAAATGGTTTTGTTACTACAGCAACTGTAAGAATGCCCATGTCCTTAGCCAGTTTAGCAATGACCGGAGCTGCGCCTGTTCCGGTACCGCCGCCCATGCCGCATGTAATAAATACCATATCAGCGCCTGACAGAGCCTTCTGGATTACTTCTGAGCTTTCCTCTGCTGCCTTCTGTCCAACCTCAGGCTGAGCTCCTGCGCCCAGTCCCTTAGTCAGCTTTTCTCCTATCTGAAGGACTACAGGTGCCTTGCTGAGAGCTAATGCCTGCTTATCAGTATTAACGCCGATAAACTCGACCATCTTAACTGAATCCTCGCCCTCTGACATTCTGTTAACTGCATTATTACCAGCGCCGCCGACACCAACTACGAGTATCCTTGCGCCTCTCTCTGCATCGTAATCAAATTCTGCCATCTATTTTATCCCTCCAATAATAATCTCACTTTATAATATCTTGTAATCAATCAAAATTCAACACAATTTGTGTATAAAATCGCAGTTTTTATCTATATTTCAGCCCACTCTGAATGAATAGCCATACTTGTCTGCATTTTCATTCTGCATATATAATGTTCCGGTCTGATTTATGATCTGATCTATAAAATCCGCCAGATCATTTATCTTTCTCTCCGTATTATAGTCCTTGCCCATTTTAATGGTCAGATTGTTAACTCGCACGGTAAGCATGCTATTTTCAATGACCATTGATGTCGCATCAATATTATATCTATTAAAAAACTGTTCTGCTTCTATCGCATATTCAAGGGCTGCAGGTGTTTCAGTAACGGCCTTACTTCCATATGTAAGTTCGGTAAATTCCACTCCAATCAATTCTGGCTGATCTGTCGGCCTGATCACAGTATCCGCACAGACATTTCCATCCTTATCAAGTGACATATAATGCCCGTTATAGTCGACATAAAGTATTGATTCATCAGACGCCGTAACTGTCTGGCTGGCTGACGCAGAAACAGCATCCGCTGCATTTGCCGGTGCAACCGCAGTGATGATAATTATACATATGATAAATATTGCTGTTACTGCTTTTCTATTCAAATGTTTCCCTCAATATTCCAGTTGTTCCCCAGAACTAATCTCTTTCTTTTATCAGATGCCGCCATCTCCGCCTCTTTTCTTATTTCAGCCCTGTTCACAGCCAGAACCAGACCAATCTCTGCAAGAAGACTCAAAACTGAGGTTCCGCCATAACTGACAAACGGAAGTGGGATACCTGTGTTGGGCAGCAGGTTCGTGAGCACTGCCATATTAACGGCCGCCTGAAGCGCAATATGCGTCGCCACACCAGCGATGATCATTTTGCCAAACAGGTCTGTTACCTTATTATAAATCGTTTTTAAACGCAGGATTAACATTACATATAATCCAATCAATGTCAAGCCGCCTATAAGTCCCAGTTCCTCGCACAATACAGCATATATCATATCCGTATGTGCCTCAGGGATGAATGCCTTCTGTACGCTCTTGCCCAGACCCTTGCCCAGCAATCCGCCCGAGCCTATCGCATATAAGCCCTGCTTAATCTGAAATCCCAGGTCACTCTGGTTTTCTTCCAGATTCAGCCATGCTGATATTCTGTCAGCTCTGTAAGATTGGGCAAAGATTAGCACAACTGCGGCGCCAAAGCCCAATACTGACAACGGTATCATATATCCAAGTCTCGGGCTTACGATCAGCAGCATGGCGATTCCGATGCCTACTATTATGATTGCCGTTCCTAAATCCTTAGTAACAACGGCAACAACTCCACCACTGCCAACCGTAGCCACCAGTATAATTATATAAGCCTTGAGCTGCTTTAGTCTATTCCTAGAAAACCGCAAAAGATTCGAAAACTGCCCATAATCCTTCTCTTTAACTATTCTTACAAATGTTTTAAATCTTAATTCAGGAAGGTTATTTATGTTATTTATGTATTTGCAAATTATTGATGCAAGTCCCAATATTATGCCGATCTTGAGAAACTCTGATGGCTGAAAGCTAATAGTCGAAGTGATCTTAATCCATCTCGTGGCACCCTTGCTCTCTGTTCCCAATACAAGCGTCGCCAACGTCAGGGCAAATGTACCGGCAAAAAATATTATAGAAATCTTCTGATAAAACTTAACCGGGATATATGACACGACGATCATAAGAACAATTCCTGCACAGGAAAAAATGCATGATTTTCTGACTATAGTCCAATCATACTCGCTTGCGCTGTATTGCATCAGTACGCCCAGCACTGTTAATATGCCGACTATCAGAAGCAGCATCCAGTCTGTACTTTTTACCCTTGTTTTCTTTTTCTTTTCGGCTCTGAATCTCATAAATTATTGGCAAATTCCTTGAACATTTCCCCTCGCTGTTCATAATTTTTAAACTGACCCCAGCTGGCGCATGCAGGCGACAACAGCACCGCATCACCTTCTTCAGCAAGTTCTGCAGCCTTCTTAACAGCAGCTTTCAGATCCGGTTCCATATGAATCGCCGTAAATCCGCATGCAAGCGCTGTGTCCCTGATTTTTTCTGCAGTCTGACCTATAAGTATCATGTCCTTGATCTTGCCATCAAATCCCTTGATCCAGTCTGTGAAATCTGCACCTTTATCATATCCACCGGCAATAAGAACCGTCGGCGATACCATGGAGCCAACAGCCTTGGCCGCAGCATCAGTATTGGTTCCCTTTGAATCGTTATAATATTTTACGCCATTTTTCGTGCAGACATACTCTATCCTGTGTTCCACAGCCTTGAAGTCCCTGACAACATTTGCAATTGTTTCAACCGGAACGCCGATGGCAAGAGACAAGCCGATGGCAGTCATAACATTTTCAACATTATGATCTCCCAGGAGATTCATATTATGCTTATTCATAATCTTTACCGTCTGGCTGCCGTCTGAATAAACGATATCATCACCATCCAGATAGATTCCCTTATCAAGTTTCTCCAGACGCGAGAAATATAATGGCTCAGCAGGTATATCCTTCGATAGTTCTCTCAGGTATACATCGTCATAATTAATTATACATTTTTCGTTTGCAGTCTGATTCTGCGCTATCTTCATTTTGCAGAGCGCATAATTTTCAAATGTTCCATGTCTGTCCAAATGATCCGGAGTCAGGTTAGTAATCGCCGATACCGTCGGATGGAAATCTCTGATTGTTTCCAACTGGAAACTGGAAACTTCAGCAACGATCACACTGTCTTCCTGTGTATCCAGTGCCACTGAGGCAAATGATTTCCCTATATTTCCAACCACAAATACGCTGTCAAATGCAGCCTTCATAATCTCGCCGGTAAGCGCTGTTGTGGTGGTCTTGCCATTTGTTCCTGTTATGGCAAGAATTCTTCCTTTGGATAATTCATATGCTATTTCCAGCTCGCCCAGAATGTCTACGCCATTTTCCTGCGCCATCCTGACATTTGGAGCATTAATAGAAACGCCGGGACTGAGTGCAAGCAGATCTACTCCTTCCAGATCCTGCCTGGTCAATTCCCCAAGGATAACCCTGGTGTCCGCAGCAAGGCCCAGTTCATTCAGCAGAGCCGCCTTATCAAGATCCTTATTTCCATCATACAGCACCATTGATGCGCCGGCTCTTTTAAGAAGAGCCGCTACTCCTCTGCCGCTTATGCCCATGCCATATACTAATACCGTTTTATCTGCAAAATTCATAACTAATCTCCTATACATCGGGATCAAATCGCCAGATTAAGGCCAACATATGCCACTACGCAGCCAACTGTGGTGATTATCGTAAATATTGTCACAACTCTTGTTTCTGACCAGCCGCCCAATTCAAAGTGATGATGAAGCGGTGCCATTCTAAATATTCTCTTGCCATGTGTAAGTTTGAAATATCCCACCTGTAATATTACAGAGATGATCTCAGCAAGGTAAATGAATGCCGCAAATATCAAAAATACTGGCATCTTAAGTACCAGCGCTGCAGCTGCTACATAACCGCCCAGTGCCAGTGAGCCTGTATCACCCATAAATACCTTCGCAGGATAACAATTAAATGCAAGAAATGCCATAAGTGCACCGATCATGGCAAATGAAGATGAAATAATTCCAGAATTCACCATCACAGCGGCTACAGCCATAAAGCCAGCTATCACGATAGTAACCGAGCTTGCCAGACCATCCAGGCCATCCGTAAAATTGGCTCCATTTACTGTTCCAAGTATCGCTATGATCACGAGAGGATAGAACCATCCTCCGAAATCAACACTGCCTATAAATGGAACTATTACAGTTGTTCCCATAGAAATGGCGATATATATCGTCATGGCAACTGTTACTATTATCTGAAATCCCATTTTCTGCCATGCCTTAAGTCCCTCCGACTGATGCTTCTTGATCTTAAGCATGTCATCAATGAATCCAATAACGCCAAAAAGAAGTGTAGCCAGCAGTATAAATATCAGATCGCTGTCTACACCCAGAAACGGAAGTGTTCCAATTATCATCGCTGCAACGATTACCACACCGCCCATTGTAGGCGTGCCTGATTTTTTCAGATGTGATTCAGGTCCTTCCTCGCGAACATTTTGTCCGAACTTCATCTTGTGAAGTATAGGTATAAGTATCGGACAGAAAATAATTCCTATAATAAAACTAATTGCAAATGCAAGTATTGACCATGCGCCTGTCATAATATAAACTCCCTTAATTTTTCTTCATATGTGTAGTCCAGCAGCTTCATGTGCCATAGCAATGCGCTGTATACATGCGCGCGCCGGGACGGCGCAGTCACTGCGAGAAAACAATCAGCGAAGGCGTTTTCGAGCAGTGAACTGCAACGCCGAGGTTCACGGCGCGCATAAATAACCATATTGGCATTTCAGCTGCAATTGAATTCGTCAGTATTGCTCTTCATAATAA
>CAVARE010000079.1:0-16212 GCA_963591145.1 Anaerotignum sp.
CATCAGGGAGAGACGGGTTCTTTTAATTGCATCCGGGGATGCAGCTGTGCGGCGCGAAAGGGCGGACAGCCATTTCCGAAAACGCATATCTTCTGCATGACAGAACCGTTGTGGGATGCAATATGTGAAATAAGAAGCATTATAAAACGAAATAGAAACAATATATGGCGGATAAATACCGCAGAATGGGAGTAAATCATGGTTTATAAGACTTTTGATGAAATTATTGCCAAATTACAGGGCAATACAAAGAGAAGCCGTATGGCAGTTGCAGCAGCAAATGATGACCATACATTAGGCGCTGTTAAGCAGGCAGTAGAGGCTGGATTAGTTGAGCCTGTACTGGTAGGCGATAAGGCAGAGATCCTTAAGGTTCTTAAGGAGATCGGTCTGGAAGTTCCAGAGAAAGATATCTATGATGTTCCTGATATCGCAGAGGCTTCTAAGAAGGCAGTTGCACTTATCAACGAAGGTAAGGCTGACTTCCTTATGAAGGGTAAGGTCGATTCAGGTATCTATCTTAAGGCCGTTGTTAATAAGGAGACAGGCCTGGGCAAGGGCGGCGTAATGAGCCATTTCACAGCATTTGAGTGCCCATCATATCACAAACTCATCGTTCCTGTAGACGGCGGTATGGTTACATATCCTACACTTGAGCAGAAGAAAGCTATCATCCAGAATACAGTTGATACACTTATCGCTCTCGGATATGATTGCCCTAAGGTAGGCGTTCTTGCATGCAAGGAGAAGTTAGATCCTAAGATGCCTGAAACAGTTGACGGTGACGCTCTTAAGCAGATGCAGTTAAATGGTGAGATCACTAACTGTATCGTAGAGGGACCTATTTCATTTGACTGTGCAACAGATGCAGCTATCGCAGAATTTAAGGGCTTCAAGTCACCATGCGCAGGTGACTGCGACGTTCTCGTAGCTCCTAACATCCATGCCGGCAATATCATGGGCAAGATGCTCACAGGATTATGCCATGCTAAGATGGGCGGCTTCATCGTAGGCGCTAAATGCCCTGTTATCATGACTAGCCGTGGATCAACATCAGAAGAGAAGTATCTGTCAATGTGTCTGGCAGCAGTTGCTTCAATGAATGCTAAATAAGTTATAAATCATGTCATGGCTGTGTCGTGCTGGCACGATGACAGCCTGAATGTACTAACAAGGAGATTATATAATGGAAAAAATCTTAGTAATTAATCCGGGTTCTACGTCTACAAAGATCGCTGTTTATGAAGACGAAACACCATTATTTGTAGAAAGTATCGAACATTCACCTGAAGAAACAGGCAAATACGACGTAATTTTCGATCAGTATGAATTCCGTAAGAATACAATCGTTGACTGCCTTAACAGACATGGCGTAAACCTTAAGGATCTTACAGCCGTTGTATCTCGCTGCGGTCTGCTTCCACCTATCAAGTCTGGAGCATATAAGGTAAATGAAGACATGGTATGGCAGCTTCATTACAATCCACAGAACGAGCATGCATCAAATGTTGGTGCTCCTATTGCTTACGCTCTGTCACAGGAACTGGGCATCCCAGCACTGGTTTATGACGGAATCACAGTTGATGAGATGATCCCTCTTACCAAGGTAGCAGGACTTAAGAGCATGAGAAGAAAGGCTCTCGGCCATAACCTGAACATGCATGCAGCTGCTAAGAAGTGGGAGAAGGATACAGGTAAGGATTACAAGAAGGCTAATCTGGTAATGTGCCACTTAGGCGGCGGCATCACACTGGCTCTTCATTCACAGGGACAGATCATCGACTTCTTAAGCGATGAGGAAGGCCCATTCTCACCAGAGCGTACCGGCGGACTTCCTGCATTCCAGTTAGTTGATTTATGCTTCTCAGGTCTCGATAAGAGAGCTGTTATGAACCAGATCAAGAGAAAGGGAGGTCTCCTTGATCACCTGGGAACCAATGATACACGTGTTGTTGAGAAGATGATCGCTGACGGCGATGAGCATGCTAAGCTAATCTACGAAGCAATGGCACTGGATGTATCTAAGTGCGTTGCCATGATGGCTACAACAGCTTGCGGCAAGGTTGATAACATCATCCTCACAGGCGGCATCGCTAAGTCAGAGATGTTCACCAACATGGTTAAGGAAAGAGTATCATATATCGCTCCTGTAATCGTATATCCTGGTGAAAACGAGATGGAATCACTGGCATTCGGTGCTCTGCGTGTACTGCGTGGTGAAGAAGAAGCTAGAGAATTCACTAAAGTTGAAGGTAAGCTGTAAATAATATAAAAGGCCAGCCAGCGGCTGTGACATGAGGTTTTAAAAGCCTGACGGTTGTTGCAGTCGTGCCTGTGCCGGGACGGCGCAGCCACTGCGAGAAAACAATCAGCGAAGGCGTTTTCGAACAGTGGCTGCTACGCCGAGGTTCACGGCACGCATAAGCTGTGACTGCGCTGGAAGAACACAGCCGCAGGCGCGGATTTTCAAAATATATAGATGTATTAACAACCATTGCTCTCCTGAATATTCGCATATTCAGGAGAGCTGTGCTGATAAACGAAGATGAATGTAAAGAGAATGCAGTCAATTAACAGCAGTACCATATATACAGACCTGCTGGATAAAATAATAAGCCTTAAGTATAAGCCGGGAGAAGGGCTCTCAGAAAATGAGCTCTGTGAAGTATACGGCGCTACAAGGCATGCCATAAGAGGGGCACTTGCAATTCTTAAGGAAAAGGGGCTTATCGAGGTGCAGCCTCAGCGAGGCACCAATGTCAGCCTTATCGACCTGAAGTTCATAGACGACATCATCTTCTTAAGATCAGCGATAGAACAGGAGACTCTTCATTTTATCCTTAAAAATGATGACAATACTGAGCTCGTTAAGCAACTGAGAAAATGTCTGGACAAGCAGATTCAGGCCGAGGATTCAGGTGTCAAATCACAGGAATTTTATAAGCTCGATGATGAATTCCATGATACGCTGCTGGCAGCAGCCGGCAGGAAATCAGTCCAGAAGATATATGCGGATGCATATCTTCATGTGCGCAGATGGCGCAACATGGAAGTAAGCGCCCAGGCGAGAATCGCATCCCTTCCGCAGGAACACAAGAAGATCGTGGATGCCATCGAGAAGAGAGATGAGGCAGAGGCCAGACGCCTTATGTTCAGCCATATCGACTCCGTCGGTCTCTTCGGTGAGGAGATGAGGCATAAATATCCTGAATACTTCGTACAGTGATCCTGTTTATGTATTTTATAAAATACACAATGTCTTCAAAATCAATTTTGAACAAGATGCGAAATATTTGGATGAAGTAGCCATCATGATGATGTGGACGTTATCAAAAGTGCATAAGATTGTTTAATATTTAACATGAAAAAATCCAGTTTTTTAGCGTCATACACTTGTCGACATGTGGAATTTGTTATAGAATGTAGTCATCTTATGTATAGAGGAAATAAGTATGGGATTATTCTACGAAAGTGATAAAACATTTGCAGATATAATGAACGAGAAGAAGAATTTCGTCTTCATCGGAGAGGCCGGAAGCGGCAAGAGCGAGATCATTCTTAACGTTGCAGCCATGCTGGCTGCAAGGACTGGCCAGAAGGTCGATCTGTTCGACCTGGATCAGACGAAGCCTCTATACAGATCCAGAGACATGGAAGAAGCCTTCGCGAAGAAGGGCGTTAATATTTTCTATCAGGAGCAGTTCCAGGATGCGCCTACCATGGTGGGCGGAGTTATGCCGTCACTGCAGGGCGACGGATATACGCTTATTGATATAGGCGGAGGAAGTCAGGCTCCTAAATTTGCAGGAATGTATTGGAATATTTTATCGAAGGATAATGCGGTTCCGGTTTATGTGGTTAATTCATACAGACCATGGACGAAGAGCACTGAGGCTATCGACGGCACCATGAGCCACATATTGAATGCTATCAGACTGGATCACATATACATTCTGGGTAACCCGAATCTGGGTTACAGTACCACAGTTGATGAATTCATTCAGGGATTAGATAAGATGGACGAGCTTCTTAAGGATTATACAGTCGTTAACAGCGCCTGCGTAAGAAGAGATATTTACGAAGAAGCTAAGAAGAGAACGGATAAGTTCCTTCTTCCTATCGACCTCTATCTGACATATGAATGGGTTGATTGATATAAGTGCTTTATAATTACCGTAAGGAGGAAAAAGTAATGGCGAAAGGAAAAGTAGACATCAACATTGAGTATTGCAAGTCTTGCGAGTACTGTGTAGACGCCTGCAAAAAAGGTGTTCTCGCTGTTGGTGAAAAGGTTAACTCAAAGGGATACCTTTATGTAATCGCTGCTAAGCCAGAAGAGTGCATCGGCTGCGCAATGTGCGCACAGATGTGTCCAGAAGCAGCAATTGAGGTATGGAGAGAGAAATAACAGGAAGGAGAAAATAAATGGCAGAGCGTGTATTTATGAAAGGCTGCGAAGCTATTGCTGAAGCAGCAGTTAGAGCAGGATGTCGTTTCTTCGCGGGTTATCCTATCACTCCGCAGAACGAGATCCCTGAGTATTTTGCAAGAAGAATGCCGGAGGTAAACGGTGTCTTCGTACAGGGCGAAAGCGAAGTAGCTTCTGTAAATATGTTATATGGAGCAGCTGCAGCAGGTAACAGAGCCATGAGCTCATCATCTTCATGCGGTATCTCACTTTACAGTGAAGGTATCTCATACTGCGCATCAGCTCGTTTACCAGTTGTAATCGTTAACGTACAGCGTGGTGGCCCTGGTATCGGTGCTATTCAGCCTGCACAGCAGGATTATCTCCAGGCTACTAAGGCATCTGGAAATGGTGGTTTCAGAATGATCGTTCTCGCACCATCAACAGTTCAGGAATGCGTTGATATGGTTTATGAAGCATTTGACCTTGCTGCAAGAGACAACAACCCTGTATTAGTTCTTACAGATGGTGTTATGGGCACAATGATGGAGCCTGTTGTTCTTCCTAAGATGAGAACAGACGAAGAGCTGGCAGCAATGAAGGCTGAACTGAAGGTTAATGACCGTGCATGTATCGGACATCCTCTCGGACAGAAGAAGTGCTGCTTCCCAGGATCAGTTGGTACAGGCCAGGAGATCGCTAACAAAGAAGCAGAAGCTATGTATGCAACATGGGATAAGGATGTCGAAGTTGAAAAATACATGGTTGACGATGCAGAGATCATCCTTACAGGATATGGTATCTCAGCTCGTATCTGCAAGGTTGTCGTTAAGCAGTTAAGAGAAGAAGGCATCAAGGCAGGTCTGATCAGACCTATTAAGGTATCTCCATTCCCATATGAAGCATACAGCAGCCTTGATTTCAATCAGGTTAAGGGTATCCTTGATGTTGAAATGTCAATTCCTGCTCAGATGAGATGGGATGTTGATCATGCAGTTCAGGGAAGATGCCCAATCATGGAATGCAGAAGATCTGGCGGACAGCTGCTTACAAATATCCAGGTAATGGAAGGCGCACGTAAGCTTATCAAGGAGGTGCTCTAATATGGCAATGGAAAAAGTATATGAAAAAACAGTAGGCCTCTTACCAGACGTTGTTTCTGGATTCTGCCCAGGATGTATGCATGGTACAGCTCATAAGCTGGTAGGCGAAGTTGTTCAGGAATTAGGCATGCTCGACAAGCTCGTAAGAGTTGAAGGTGTAGGCTGCTGCGGTCTGGGACAGTCATACGTTTCTCACGATACAATTATTGCTGCTCATGGTCGTGCATGTGCAGTTGCAACAGGCGTTAAGAGAAGTTCACCGGAATCACTGGTTTATACATACCAGGGCGATGGCGACCTTGCTTCTATCGGTCTTGATGAAACAGTTTCAGCTGCTAACAGAGGTGAGAACTTCACAGTTATCTTCATCAACAACGGTATCTATGGTATGACAGGTGGCCAGATGGCTCCTACAACACTGATCGGTATGAAGGCTACAACAGCTCCTTTCGGAAGAAAGCCTGAGGAACACGGATACCCAATGCATATCTGCGAGGTTCTGTCTCAGCTTAAGGCTCCTCAGCTGCTGGTTAGAACAACTGTTGATACACCGGCAAATGTTATTAAGACACGTAAGTATATCAAGCAGGCATTCCAGAACCAGATCGATGGCAAAGGATTCTCACTTGTAGAAATCGTTACAACATGTCCTACTAACTGGGGTTATACTCCTAAGGCAGCTATCGACTTCCTTAGAAACGATATGCTCAAAGAGTTCCCTGTTGGTGTTTACAGAGACAAAGATGCTGGAATTTGCTAATTAAGGAGGAAGCGTAAATGGAAAGAAATATTATGATGGCCGGATTCGGCGGCCAGGGCGTAATGACAATGGGTAAGCTTCTTGCTGATGCAACATGTGAAGCTACAGACCTTAAGGTAACCTTCTTCCCTAGCTATGGTGCTGCTATGCGTGGTGGTACAGCTAACTGCTTCGTTGTTATCTCAGACGACGAAATCGGTGCACCTGTATGCTACGATCTGGAAGACCTTATTGTTATGAATGGTCCTTCACTTCACGCATTCATCAACAACCTTAAACCAGGCGGAAACCTGTTCATCAACAGCACAATCGTTACTGATCCAATCGAGAGAGACGACATCAATGTTATCTCAGCACCTGTTACACAGATGGCTATCGACATCAAGAACGAGAGAGCACTTAACGTTATCATGTTAGGTGTATATGTTGGTTATACAGAGGCTGTTCCTGAAGAAGTTATCATCAAGGGTATCGAGCACAAGTTCGAAGCTAAGCCTAAGCTTATCGCTCCAAACGTAGATGCATTCAAGATGGGTATCGAAATCGGCAAATCACAGAAGAAATAATTTCTGAAGTGATGAACATATGAAATATGATGGCTGCCATGGCTGACCAGAGGTCAGCTGTGGCAGCTTTAAAATATATGCGTTATTTTTATGAGATGTACCTGACTGCGGAGAATCGTCA
This sequence comes from Anaerotignum sp., assembly GCA_963591145.1. GTDB lineage: Bacteria > Bacillota > Clostridia > Lachnospirales > Lachnospiraceae > RGIG5612. The sequence continues at coordinate 6,959 of CAVARE010000079.1, forward strand.
ACAGGCTGCTGACGATTTGGCAATATCCGAAAACTGTCAATAAGCCGTTGACGATAGACAGAGAATCGGAATAGAGACGTCAGATCATTTTCGTGAGGTCACGAAGATGATAACTGTGAGTAAGGGTGCACAACGAACGTTCAGAACAGAATAATTAAATGGTAATCGTAACCTTGGTTCCAATGTTAGGTTTGCTTTCGAAAGTTATAGTTCCATTATGCAAATTAATTATTTTGGCTGCTATAAATAATCCTAGTCCGGAACCTCCCTCGGAACGAGAGCGAGCCTTATCAACTCTGTAAAATGCATCTGTAATATGTGATAGAGCTTCTTCGGACATCCCTTTTCCGTTATCTTCTATAACTATCAAAGTGTGGGAATCAACACAGGTCTGATTAAGAGTGATTATAGGTGGTTTAAGCTGGGAATTTTCCATTACAGCCTTTCTTGCGTTATCAAGGATATTTATAAGTACGGTTTTGATATAATCAATATCCATTTCACATAGTCCGATTTCGGTATGAACAGACAAGAGGATACCTTTGTCTTTATATATTCGTTCAAGACCTCCGACGATATCGTTGATAATCAGGGCGGGATTAACTCGACGTTTATCTAATTGTGTATTTTCTGCAACAAATAAATCCAATAACTTCATAGACATAGATTCTAATCTTTGTGCTTCAGCATGTATATAATTAAGCGCCTCAGTACTATCACTGGAATTCAATTGCTGAGATTGAAGCAGTTCGGTATATCCAATGATAGAAGTCATCGGAGTTTTTAATTCGTGTGAAAAAGCCTCCATGAATTGGTCTTTGGCTTCTGCTTCTTCTTCAAGTTTATGCATGTTTTCCTCTATTTGGGAAGCCATGGAGTTAAAATGTCTTGATAAAATCCCTAGCTCATCTTTGGAAGTGGAAGCCAAACGATATGAAAGATTCCCGTTTTCAATCTGAGCAGTTGCAGAGACCAATAGAGATAAAGGCTTCAAGAGCCGGGATGAAATTGCCCAGGACAATAAAATTGCCAGTAATATAATTATCAGAAAAATATATATAGAAATTTCTGCTAGCAATTCTTGATTATCTACGATGTAGGTAATATCCGTCATAGTGTATAACTGATAAGTATGATTTGCTATTAACAGGGGCTCATTAATTTGAATATAATATACATCATTGGAAACAATCAGTTTACAGTAATCCGACGATTCAGATATTAATGGCAGTAATTCGTCAGAACTTGAATATAAGACACTCCCGTAATCAAGAACAAAAACTGCCTTGAACGGCTGATTTGCAGAGATATTTTTTGCGATTTCTTTTATGAATTCACTATCTGGATATTCAGCTTTAAAAAAAGCTGAATAGAATCACACAAGGAAGAGGATGTGCTTTTAGCAATTTGCTCTGCCTTCTTCACGTTTAGATTGTAATTTTTTGAGATTAATATAGAGAATCCTGCGCCAAACAAAACAATGACGAGCAGCACAGTAGTAATTATTAATTTAAATTGAAAACGCATAAGCATCTACTTTCTTATATTACTAATCTATATCCTACCTTATTTACTGTTTGTAGTTCTTTTTGAAGACCAGCTTTTTTTCGGAGTCGCTGAACGTGAAGATCTACTGTTTTTGTTTCAAATTCCAATTCACCACCCCATACTTTTTCATAAATATAATCTCTATATAGTGCTGTATTTGGCGTTTTACAAAAAAGAAGCAATAATTCAAATTCTATAGGTGTTAATTTAATTAATTCATTATTGCGTTTTACAATCATAGATTTGGAATTAACAATTAATCCATTTATATTGTAAACATCGGAAATTTTGTTAAAACGACGGCATACTACTTCTACGCGTGCAATTAACTCTGCAATGGCAAAAGGTTTGACAATATAATCTTCAGCTCCTAGGCGCAGCCCCTTTACACGATCAGAAACCGAAGATTTGGCGGTCAGAAAAATCACGGGGATATTATATTCTTTTATATATTCGAATAGTTCAAAGCCATTAACTTCAGGAAGCATTATATCCAATAGAATCAGGTCATAGTCGGATGAATTAAATTTATCAATGGCTATAGCTGCAGTTTCTGCTATATCACAAAAGTATCCGGCATTTGTCAGACTTAATTTAATCAGATTAAGAATTGGCATTTCGTCATCTACAGCCAAAATTTTTATCATAATGTCCTCCAAAGTATATAGCGAATATTAATAAGAAAACGCAAGATAATGTTACATCAAAAAAGCATCAAAAAAACATCAGGGATGAAAAAAGTCTGAAGCTATTATGATGAGTGGTGGATAACTTCCTGATGATTGCAGATTTTACAATAAATCTAACTAGTTGTGAAGTGCATATGTTTTTTGTTGGGCACCTTGATGAAAATTCATGGCTATTTTAAATTTCCCCCTGCAGGTGTATGCCTGGCAGGGGGATAAAGGAGGAAATATGAAGCTTAAGCTGGTTGTGTTAGTAATCATGGCAGTGGGGTTGCTTTCGTCATGTGGAATATCTGAAGAAAGAAGCGGTAGAACCTTGACCGAAAATAATAATGAAATGAATGATGAGTTTTTAACTGTTAACTCGGGGAACACTGGCGCAACAGAACTGGGGAATAATATTTTTATATCATGTGAATTACCTGACTATCAGTCAATAAAATTATTCGATGCATCATTGGGAATGGGTACAAATATTGATTTGCTGTCGTTATTTAAAAGTAAACCCGATGTAAAACAGGACCCACAGTCTGGTTATATACAATTTTCATGCGGAAGTGAAAAAGGTGCGCTGAGTAATGAAACTGGTTTTGGATATTATTGTACAGAGGAAGGCAATAAGTTGGATTCCTGGGCAGGTCAACTTAGTAATGACGTGCATTTTTTTGACGAATATAAATTTACAGATGAAAATTTTTTCATGAGTATTGAAAATGCCAAGGAAAATATTTTGAGCGCATTGACTAATATGGGAATAGGAGAATGCAGTTTGGAGTTATATCCTGTAACCGAGGAAATATTTAATTTCTATTGCGATTATTATGATGAAAATTTATTGATGGATCAGAATGATAGAAATTCTGAAGATCTGTTTGGAAAATATGAAGAATTTTATTTCGTTAAAGGGCGCTTTTTAATCAATGATGTTCCGATTTTTGATAATGATGCAGGAAATATAGATAACGGAAGTGCTATATTTGGAAGTTCTTTCAGAGCCATTTATACTGAGAACGGACTTGAAGCAATCTGGATAATAAATCATTATGAAGTAAAGAAAATAACTTCAGAAGATTGTCAGATTCTTTCTAATGAAGAGATCCTAAATCAATTAAAATCGGTAATTGAAAATTCATTTCTGACCGATCCGATAACAATCAATAAGATAAATTTAGTATATATACCAATCCCTCAAAATTCGTTGGAGGAACTTTATACGGAATATATTATGACTCCAGCATGGGAGTTTACTGATGAGAATGGCGATAATTGGTACATAAATGCGATAACGGGACAGGAAGTTGTATGATGAAAATCAAAAGATGTATATACCTTTCATTAGCATATGTTCAGAATTCTGTCCGATCATGGTATTTTATTGCGGCGGTAGTATTATATTTTATAATTTTATTTATGTCCACGTATAGCGATTTTAACAGTTCGGGGTCTGCGGGTGCAATATATTTTCTTCATTATGCATTTATGAATGGCAGTACCAGTTATTTTTTACCGGTTATATGTGCACTGGCGGCATCAACAGTGTTTTGTAGAGAATGGAAGTCGGGATATCTAATTTTTACATACACACGGGCCGGACGTGGGGTTTATGTAGCTTCGTTGCATTTTTCAGCCGCATTTGTAGCCTTTTTGGTATCGATAATAGGAACCTGCGTTTATTTTGCGGTAATATGCACAAGATTCCCCGTCATCAGTGCAGATATTGATTTGCAGAATATAATAAGCACGTATGCCAATGGTGGGCTTCTAAAAGAAAATAAGGTCTTTTTATTTGTTGCGATATCTATTATTACACAGGCAAGTCTTGATGCTTTACTTTCTTCTTCCGCGGTGTTTGCTGCTTTGGCATTTCCTGATCCGTATCTGACAACAGTTTCACCAATGGTTATATATATAGTTGTCACCAATGTTATGAGTTTGATAGGTTTGCCGCGTATGATTAATCCATATTATGTTTTTAGCGGATATAAATATGTGAACATCGCATTTGGAGATACGGGTAGTAATTCATTTCATTTGATCGCGGGAGTTTATCCGATTTTGTTTGCAATTGCCTGGATAATAATGCTTTCAATAATAATGGGTATTCTAATAAATAGGAAATATGAAAGGAGAGAGGTTTGAAAAAAATTTTAACTGTTTCAGGTAGTTATGTAATTCAAAATCTTTTTTCAGCTAAAATGTTAGCATCACTCATTATAATTATAGCGGCGATATATCTAAGAGCAAATCCGCTTCTGTATTATTCAGATTATCTTGGATACAATATCAATTTTGGAATGATTGCTTTTATTATCTCAGACTCTTTCGTCTTGACAGTTATATTTGTCGCCATTGTTTTTATATTTTCAGATATCCCATTTAAAAATCCAAAACAATATTTCATATTGACAAGAATGGGCAGAAGGAAATGGATATTAGCGCACGTGATCTATGCAATTACTATTAGTGCGATAGTGGTAATTGTAATCATAGGAACATTTGCATTAATACTAAGAGGACATATTTATTTCGGTAATAGCTGGGGGAAAATTGTATCCTCTATTGCCAGGAATACATTTGCGACTGAATCTGGAATAAATATTCTTATTTACGAAGAAACATTGGCTTCGATTGGTCCGCGTACTGCAATTGCGTGGACGCTGGTAAACTCTTTAATGATTTTCTTTATGTTTGGAAATATTTGTATCTCTTTTAATTTATGCATAAATGAATATATGGGGACGATTATGTGTGGTATATTTGTGTTTTTGCATTTGCTCAGATCGTTTAATCCTGATTTCTTTATGACTTATATTTCGCCAATTGATTGGATCAGCATCAATAATATTGATGTGCGCGGCAACTCAGCGATGCCAGATTGGTATTTTCCTATTTTTGTATATTTCGCGGTAGCAATCTGCATTTGCACATTAAATATTTATGTCACAAGTAAAAAAAGCAAAATAATTGAAAAAATATTGTGAGTTATTATAAAAACAATGAATTTAAAGGGACAACTGATTATTAGCCTGGGTCGGGCTCTGAAGGGGAAGATAAAATGTCATATATAGAAGTAATAGATGTGAATAAGACTATTAATAAAATTCAGCTAATTAATAATGTTTCACTTTCAATTAATAAGGGTGAAGCTATAGGACTGGTTGGAAATAATGGATCGGGAAAAACTGTATTGATGAAATTGATAAGTGGACTTTTTTCACCGTCAAGCGGAAATATAGTTATTGACGGTAAGAGACTTGGAAAAGATATAACTTTTCCAGAAAACATGGGATTGATGATAGAAACACCTGGATTTATCGCGGCATATAGCGGATATAGAAACTTAAAACTTTTGGCAGATATAAAACGAAAAATACGTAAACAAGATGTGCGTATGGCAATGGAAACGGTAGGATTGGATCCTGATGAAAAAAAACATGTGTCAAAATATTCGCTTGGTATGAGACAAAGGCTTGCCATCGCCCAGGCCATAATGGAAAATCCACAACTGCTTATTCTTGATGAACCGTTTAATGGTCTTGACAGAAATGGCGTAGAAGAAATGAGAAAATTGATGTGTAGCCTAAAAGAATCAGGAAAGACCATATTATTATCTTCACATTCTAAAGAAGATATAAAACTTATATGTGATAGAGTATATACAATGGAAGATGGAAGAATATTCGGTTGATTTTTTTGGTTTTTCGGAGTCACTGCTAATTCTAGCGAGGTCTTGCTATTTTCAGGGAAATAGTAGCCATGGGGCAAATCAATGGCCATGGTTATGCATCTATAATAAGATTATATAATGGTATGGATAGAAAAAGAGATGTAATTGTGCAATACTTTATTGTAGCCGATTAGTCTTCGGCTGGGCGGGTGTTGAATACGATAATCGTGAAAATGAAAGTTGATTGTTGGGTTATATTTGACGTCTGCGCCATATATTCGGAGGAGGGAATGCTGCAGTGCAATATAATAAGATACCATTTGATGAAGAAGAAATGAAATCGGACCTGGTATACAGATCGATGATTCCAGGGGAACCAGATATATTAAGACCACGATATCCCGTATCGGTGTTAGAAAATCTGGAGAGAACCCGGGCAGGGGAGCCGGTATGGCTTCCGAGCGATACAGAATTTTTCATGTTCGCTCCAGCCACAATTGTTGAAAATATCGCCAGAGGCATGGTTATAGATACGAAGAGAATTGATCGCGCACAATTAGGCGGCAAGGATTTCTTCGGCGTGGAATGGGTATATATGCCAGAGTCAAGGGGCTCGATGGTCAAGCCTGGATCTCCGCTGCTGGAGGAGGCCGGCGAATGGCGCGATAAGGTTATATTTCCAGACATTTCACAATGGGACTGGGAAGACTGCGCAGAGCGCAATAAAGCACTCTTGAGCCAGGACAGGCCGATTAAGATGACGATCTATACAGGATTTTTCGAACGACTGGTTTCGTTTATGGACATGGAAGGGGCACTCATTGCATTGATTGACGAGGATCAGCAAGAGGATGTTAAGGAACTCTTCGATAGGCTTGCGGATTTTTATATAGAACTGATCCGATACATGAAGAAGTATTTCAATTTCGATCTGCTGTGGTTTCATGATGACTGGGGATCTCAGCGCGCGCCGATGTTTTCATATGATACTGTAGAAGAAATGATAGTGCCTTATCTTAAGAAGGTGGTTAGTGCTGCGCATGAGCTGGGAATTATATTCGAATTTCACAGCTGCGGCAACGTAGAGCAATTAGTGCCATGCATGATTGAGGCTGGAGCAGACCTGTGGGATGGCCAGGGCATGAATGATAAAGTTATGTTGTCTCAGAAATATAAGGGGCAGATCGTGGTGGAAGTCGAGGCGTTGCTGGAAGAGAATGTGTCAGAGCAGGAAATACGAGAATATATAAGAGATCTGCTTGATAAATATGATCCCGGAATATTCCTGGGCAAGACATTTAAGTCAGATCCTAAGATCACACCGATAGCATATGAAATGTCGCGAAGGAAATATTTGGGATAGGCATGTGGGATAGGGTATGCAGTTGAGCAGGCTCGTTAATTTACATGCAGATTTATCTTGTCGGCTGGGGCTTTAAAACTAACTATATTGGTAAAGTCGTTTTAGAACAGCATGCCAGCGATTCATGGCATAGCTTCGGACAAAATATAAAGTGATAAGTGAAAAAATTGGGATTGCTGCGCACGAACGTGCTCTCGCAATCCCAATGTCATCTCTTATAGCTTTTTAGGTTCATATGTCACATCGCAGCCGAGGCGCTTAAGTGTGCGTCTGTCGATGGCAGAGAGGCTTGCTGTTGTATGGAACTGGCAGCCTGTCAGGTTCGGCACATGCTCGAGAGCCAGTGCAGCATTTTCATCTGTCGCTGATGCGGTAGACAGCGCGATCAGAACCTCTTCAGGATGCAGTCTAGGGTTGCGGCTCCCGAGATAGAGTGTCTTTAATTTCTGAATTGGTGCGATAGATTCCGGAGAGATGAGGTTGACATCCTCAGGGATTCCTGCCAGATGACGCAGTGCCTTGAGAATGCAGCTGGCCGATGGTCCCATGAGCTCTGAGGTTCTGCCAGTGATGATTGTTCCGTCCTCCAGCTCTAGAGCAGAGCATACGTCGTTGGTTTCAAGTGCTCTGGTACGGGCTGCAACCACAACCGGACGGTCATTTACCGTGATGCCGGCCTCCTTCATAACAACCTGGATCTTCTTAACTTCCTCAATAGTCTTAGTCCCGTCTGCAACGCCGGCCAGTGCCTTGAAGTAACGTCTGATAATCTCCTGTCTTGCGGCCTCGCGGCATGCATTGTCATCGCAAATGCAGTTGCCTGCCATATTTACACCCATATCTGTAGGGCTGTTGTATGGGCTGACACCGAATATTTCCTCGAACATTGATTTCAAAACCGGGAATATCTCGACATCTCTGTTATAGTTGACTGTCGTCTCACCATAAGATCTCAGATGATATGGGTCGATCATATTAATATCATTCAGGTCTGCTGTTGCAGCCTCATATGCCAGATTGACAGGATGCTCTAATGGCAGGTTCCAGATCGGGAATGTCTCGAATTTAGCATAGCCTGCGTTGATGCCATGCTTATGCTCGTGATAGAGCTGAGACAGGCATACACTCATTTTTCCTGAACCAGGGCCAGGCGCGGTCACAACAATCAGCGGGCGAGTCGTCTCTACGAAATCATTTTTGCCGTAGCCGTCTTCACTGATAACTACCTCCACATTATTCGGATATCCCTGGATGAAGTAGTGGTGGTATACATTTATGTTCTGCTGAGACAGCTGCTCCTCGAAATGGCGGATGCTTCTTGAATCGGAATATTTGGTGATAACAACGCTGCTTACATACAGTCCCCTTGCGCGGTACTCGTCCACCAGTCTGAGAACGTCCAGATCGTAAGTGATGCCCAGATCCTCTCGTATCTTGTTATGCTCGATGTCCTGCGCGCTTACGACCATGATCATTTCCACCTGGTCAGAGAATTGCAGCAGCATTTCCAGCTTACTGTCGCTGTGAAATCCAGGCAGAACTCGCGACGCATGCATGTCATCTAACAGCTTGCCGCCGAATTCCATATAGAGCTTGTTGTCAAAATGTGAGATTCGCTCCTTGATATGTTCTGACTGGATTTTCAGATATTTGTTATTATCAAATCCGATTTTCATTGTCATCCCCCTTGTTTAAAAACAATTATTTAATGTTTAAATGTGCAAATGTAACTCTGCCATGCCGGCGTCATCGTAAACCAGCAGCGACAAATACCATAGGCACATATCAGATATAAAATTTTTGTCATCATAGGTACCCTGCTGCCTCAAATGACCGCAAATGCAACGGCAGAGCAAAATAACGCTAAGTTTATATCATATTTTGTTTTTAATTACTATCGCATTGGAGTGAATCAGTGAAAAAGAACAGGCTATAACCTGAACTTCCAGTAAAAAGTTCCACTCAATCCTGAGAGAACATCCGGTGACCT
>CAVARE010000080.1:0-15962 GCA_963591145.1 Anaerotignum sp.
ACCGTCCTGGCTATATACAGGCAGATTCTTCCATGTATATGACCACTCGTCGGTGGTTCCCTCAACCAGATCCTGAGCCGTAAGTGTATATGTATCGACGATCATATCGTTCATGTACAGCCCCAGCTTTATCTCTTCAGGTCTCGCACCGTCACGGTTCTGACCGTCATTCCATACCTTGGTTACAGTCAGCTCATCTGTAGTAAGAGTATTAACTGCCGCAGCGGCAAATGTACCCTCATCACTCTTAGCTGTGATTACCTGTCCCTTGTATGCGCCTACGCTGTCTGATGTCCAGGTAAGTCCTGTCTTCTGGTCAAATGCTCCTGCCACAGTTACCTTCGTACCATCAGCATATGTAACTGATGCCTCTGATACTCTGTAGCTGTATTCATTTCCAATCATATCCTGCTGCGGCAGATTTGACAGCGTTGCTGTCCATGTATTGCCTGTCTCATCTGCAGCTACAGTTACCAGACCTCCTGCTGCCACCTGAGTGTCACCATAGTCTGCACCAGCACTCGTTGCAGGAAGCTCGGTCCATTTGCCAGAACCTATCTTATATTCTACCTTGAAAGTAATAGATTCAGGTCTCGTAAGATCCTTAACAGCTTTAGTTCCATCTGCGCTATAGATAGAATCGTCAGATGCCCAGGTCTTAGTGATAGTAAGGCTCGTGGTGGACTTAAGATCATTTTCTACGTCGCCGGCAGACTCCTTGCCATTCTCAAGCTTAATCTTAGAAGAAGCATGGGCCACGTAGCCGCCCAATCTGTCGCCTGTTTCAACCACAGCATAGCCGCTCTCATCGTCACCTGTTACCTCAACTACCCTGTAGGTTATCTGAGCATTCGTCTCCTCCCCGTCAGAGTTGTAATTTACAGGAACCTTCTCCCATTTAGCGGTATGTGAGGTGCCAGTCTGTGCATCATATATAGTCTGCACTGTATCTGACGTCGTATATGATGCAAGATCTTCTGTGCAAAGTCCGTCTGTAAGAATTACATTTCCAGTAACGAAATCCCACGTTTCTCCATCATCCAGGCTGTACTGAAGCGCTGCCTTAACCGTGTCTCTTGAATTCAACAGGCCGCTCTGATCATTCTCCCATACCTTAGATGCCGTGATTATGCCTCTGTCAGGTATATGAACATTGTTTACATCAATAAGCAGTGTCGTGTCACCTGATATCATCTTCGAATCATACTGGGCAGTATAACCGGAGCTTATGTCATACTCAGTTATGCTGTATGTCAGTGCCGCGCCGTTCTCATCCTCCACAGGAAGATCCGACCAGATATATCCCCAGCCAAAATCAGTCTGGCCATTCTCACCTGCCGGAACCTCCGTGCGGGTAATTGATGGATCATAGCTTAATCCAACTGTTCCAATGGTTCTCGATGTCAGATCAGATGCAGCAACCAATGCAATATTAATACTGCTTCTTAACACATCACGGTTATTCTCATCAGACCAGCTCTTAAGAGCCTTAACATTAATAGTGTCGTATGTATTAATTAAATTAACAGTTATGTCTGAATCCCATTCGAATGCTCTCTTATCATCGCCGCCGATAGTCAGATTGCCCAGGGTGCCATCTGTTCCTCTATAAACTATTTTCTCATTTTCATCATAATATTTATAGCATGCTGCCTGTTCTGTTACGCGATAGTAGATAAGGCTTCTGTCAGCATCGTTGGCGTATTTAGGAAGATCATTTATGAAATCGCTTATACCATTGTAATCACGAACCGTATCATATCTGATGCAGCCTTCTTCCAGCTCGGAGTCAAGCTGTACAGGGATTGCCTTCCATGAGCTCTCATCACCAGGAGTCGTTGAATATTCAACTCTCAGAATCAGACTCTCAGGAAGAAGTCCCAGCTTAACCAGTGAGTATAATGTTTCTGATGATATATTCTCATCAGTTGTCGTGCTGTTATGCCAGGTCTTATTAACTGAGAGTGAGCCATATTCGGTATAATTATTAAATACATCAACGTGAAGCTCATCACCATCCTGTGTAAAGGATATTCCTCCTGAATATATCTTGGCTCTGGTTGCTTCATCACCATTACGTGTGAACTCGTATGTAGTCGTATAACCGGTTACCTCAGTTTCTACAACACGATACTGCACCTTGTATGCAGTGCCATTATACAAATAATTAACAGGCAGATTATCCCACGAAGCTGTCGTCCACTCACATGTCTCGTCAGCACTCAGCGTCTGAGATGCAGGTGATGTGGTATATATACCGCCTGCAGGGTGTTCATCGTCTACTATATACAGTCCGTTGATGTCAAGTGTGTTCGTAACAACATCCGTCCAGTCACCTGTTGCCTTAGTCTTATACTGAAGCTTCACTGTGACTGAATCAGGACGGGTCACATCAGCCCAATCACTGTCACCTACCCATGTCTTGGATACATCAATACTGCCCCTGGCCGGTACATGCGTATTAGTAACCTCTATCGACAGGTTGCCGCCCTTAGTGAGAATGCCACTGTTGCCTTTCTCCGGGCCGCCAGAATATGTAACAGTATAATAGCCGTCGGTTAAGGCATCAGAAGCATCATCTGTTTTAACTTTCCGTCCATTAATGCTTATCTCATCTACTGTATAACTAGCACATTCACCTCCTTTATGATTCTCAACAGGGATGTTAGTCCATGTATAGCTCCAATCATTGTCGGCATTAAGCGTAGCTTCCAAAACCATATCTGTTGTTGATCCTGTCAGCCTGATCTTAACATTACCTGCCAGCATGTCTCTATTAGCTTCGTCCTGCCAGTTCTTCGTAACAGTGATATTACCACTGTCATATGTATTGGTTATCGTTATGGTCTTAGACGTGGATGTGTTGTCCATGTCTGTAAAATCGATATATTTATCAGACAACTCCACTGTGAAATTGCCTAATGTATTATCATTAAAAGCAGTAACTTTCGTACCATCATCATAATATGCAGCTTTCTCTTTTATACGATAGTAGATAGGGTTGCCGTCTTTATCGTATTTAACGAGACCATCGCATAGCTGCGTTGCCTTATCATATGTTTCCTGCGTAATCGGCAGCTTAACGATATACGTGCCAGTGCCACTGCCATCATCAGCTATCGGAAGTGGTTCCCATTCCTCCTGGTCAATCGAATAGTAGATGCTGATATCAATAGACGTCGGCAATGCATTTAATTTTTGAAGAGTCTCCACCTGTTCCCAGGTAAGTGGTGTCTTCTCTGTACCATTAAACTGCTTCTTAACATATAGGCTATACGAGGTATTTGTATTAGTTACACTTGCAATATAAGAATCTTGGTTCTCCGCAAATGTGCCATACTCAACCACGTCGAAATAGCCATCCTTACTATTCCTTGAGGTATAATTAGAATTTTCTACCTTTATGACATTACCTTGTTCATCGGTTTTAATCTTTCTTGATTCATCAACCTGAACCAGGGTGCCGACAACACGATATTCAATTATCTGTGGTTTTCCATTCACAATCGTAGGAGTATGAGTATCCGACGGATTAGCCTGGTCGTCCAGCTGACCTGTCTTCCAATATTTATACAGAGCTGGAGCATAATCACTACCGCTCCAACAAGCTGTATATATATTTTCATAATCACCTTGTGTTATCTTTTCAGGAAGTATCAGCTGAGCTGCTTTTATAGTTTTATCAGATGTAAACTGACCAATGGTGTCATCTGTGATGGTTACCCATGAGCCTGTTACCAGATCCTTATATTGAAGCTCAAATAATAATGCTGGTCTGGTGAATTCAACTAACCAATCACGGAATGGTTTCGCATTATTATAATTCGATTCTTCCCATTGCTTCGTTGCACTAATTTTGATCAGCTTTCTATCGTCGTATGTATTCTTGATACGGAATTCATACACACCATCGTCATTTTTAGTTACAGTCAGGTCATTCGTTGAGCCATCATCATTTAAATGATAATTATATCTATCAGTTCGACCATCTGAGTAGGTATATTTTTCTGTTATGATGTAGTTCTTAAGCGTTTCAAATGTGACAGTTGTACTATACACGGTTTCATCATCATTCCAGCCTCTAGTTTCGTTAACTGGTATTTCCTCGCCATCAAATGGTTCTGTCGGGTCAATAACTCTGTTGTCAACGATATCGAACTCTTCAGACGTATATACGGAGCTGTCCTCACCTGTTGTCTTAAGTACATAGGTAAGGCTGCCGCCGCCTGATTTAGACATGATGGTAAGCTCAATAGAATCCGGTCTGGTGTTATCGAAATTATCGCCGTCATCCCATTCCTTCACCAGGCGAGCCTTAGATGTCGTGATAGTGTTAGTCATATTAACACGAATAATGCTTTCGCCAGACTCTGTTTTGGTTTTTTCAGCATTCTCAATGCATGTTACACCTCTATTAACTGAGTAATCTGATTTGAACGTATATTCTTTACCATCAGACCATGTGAGTCTTTCTATAACACGGTATGAATATTCTGCGCCATTCGTATCCTTCTGTGGCAGGCCTTCGAAGGTACACTTGAAGTTAAATAAGTTGTCAAATGTAGAAGGTGTGATCTTACTAATATCTACTGTACGGCCGACTGCGTACTGAGTCGCTCCGTCTACGCCTACATTAACCCTGTATTGGTTATACTGAGCTCCTTCATCCATGCTGGCAGCGACATATTCCCATTTTTCAGAATCTATTGATCGCTGAAGGATATATTCAGCCTTAACAGGCAGAATGTCCATCTGCCTTAACTGCTCGAATTTGGACCAGGTGATATTACTTTCAAGATTATCAAACATTTCACCAGGTTCTTCTGTGTCATGCGTGCCACTATCCAGTATCCAGGTCTTGGTAAAGTCAATGCTGGTCGTGTCCGTAAGCTTATTGGTGAGCGTATCGGCAGTTTTCTCAGTCAATGTGTAGTTGCCAATGCTTTGTCCTTTATCTGAAGCTTTCATAGAACTACCATCAGAATAAAAGGCTTCTTCACTTGTTATGTAATAATGGAACTCATTTCCATACTTGTCATATTTAGGAAGATTATTAATAACAGACGACCATACATTTTTTTGTTCTTCTTTGCACAGTATTACAGGATCACTTAGCCATGCCCCAACGCCGTCCGATGTATATCCTTTCACTTGAATTTGTAGTTGATCTGGTCTGTAATCGCTATTATCTACATAGTCATCCCATATCTTATATACTGTAAAGTCCGTAGTTCCGCTTGTGTAGGTATTGGTGAATTTTACAGTATTATCTTTATCTTCAGAAATTACCAGACCGTTTTCATCGACTTCCTTACCGAAGTTGGCATAATTTTTAACTTTAACTCCACCCTCAGATGAGATGCCGGTAAGATGAAGCTTTACCTCACAGGTGCCAGATTCAGGATCAGAAACATATCCATTAGGGCAGTCCTCTGTTACGGCAAATGTATAAGCCTCACCATTTGCCGCATAATATGGAATATCTGTTTCGTCCGTACATTTCTCAAATGTATAGGAAACTGTAAAAGATTTATCTGCATTATTATATGTTCCTTTCTCAGAAGGTGACAATGTTACTGTTCCTATCTCGATCTCTGTATCTGCGATCTTATTTCCCGCATCGTCTTTTAAATAAGCCGTGAGGGTAAGTGTGACATGCGCCAGAGACCGAAGGTTTCCTACAGTTATAGTTTTGCTTCCATATACATTATTCCATGCCTCTGAATTTATCTTCCAGGTCTTCTCTACGCGCACCTGAACGGTTGCTCTCTCCTGTTCATATTTATTAGTTGCCGTAAGGTTCAATAGATTATAGGTTGTATCTGTCTTATCATAGCCGCTGAATTCAGAATTCTCCATCACATAGTAATAATATGTGCGTCCGTATTCGTCATATCTCTGAAGAGCTGCGCCAGACTGATCCTTCGTAAGAGTATATGTATAGGTTGAGAAATTAAGGTCTCCGGTCTCATTAGTATGCAGCTTGAAGTCTGCGACCCGGGTCATACTGCCGGAACCTACGGCTGAGCTTATATCGTTATAACTGTAGTCATACTTAATTACACCCTCGCCGTCTGTAATAGGAGTCGTGGTCTTATACATCGTCATCTCTACTTCCGGCATCTGGTCGTCAGACAGCTGCAGACTGGCAGGAATGCTCCAGATCTTGCGGCCTGATACCTTCCTGCTCTCAGAGATCTTATTAACGACGGTACGTGAATAATAGTCGCTGCCATGATATCCGTCGCTAATGATAAGGACTGCATTGGCATTATCTGATGCTGACGAATCATACATGCCTGATTTTAATACGGTGCTGCCATTAACAATACTATAAATGTCATAAACTTCCTTACCGCTGGAAGGATTCTGCACATGGCTATTAGGTGACAGCTCAGCGCTGGTCATATTGCCATAGATAGCTGTATAGGAGGAGTTTTCGATACCGCCCTCGACAGCGAAGTAGATATATCTCTCGCCCTTGTCATTGTATTTCGGAAGGTCATTAAGTACGCATGACCAGTAGAATACATTGGCTGATGCATCCCACATACGGTCATCCTTAATATCCGCTACCTTCTCAGCATAGGTGCCAGGATTTTCCTTTATTTCACCTACAGCCTGCTCCAGATATTCACTGAAGGTGGCAGCATCATATCCTTCTGACTCGATATATTCCGACAGATTGATTGTCTGATCACCGACTGTGATATCGTAATTGGCCGACATTCTATAGATCTTGAAATAGATGCTAGGTCTGCTCTCAAGAGTCTCGGCGTCACCGTTGTCATACCAGACTTTATTTATAGAAATATCAGTAGTATCTGTACGTGTATTGACACTCTTCTTGGTTAAAAGGTCATGGGTATTATGAAGGTTACCATATTCTTCCTTCACATCAGATGTATTGCATACATATCTGTCACCGCTTACTATGGCAGTACCGTTCTGGATCTCTACGATTCCGCCATTATCATCTTCAATGCTGGTCTCTACTACTCTGTAAATGTATGCCTCACCTTCTTCATCGTACTTATCCAGACCTTTTATTTCTACGGTTGAGGTATTATCATCGTCTGAAGATGGGTTTGCAGCATCATCTGGGGATGAGCTGGCTGCAGCTTCAGATTGTATTGAAGTGCAGGTTATACCAGCACTTGAATCACGCAGAATATTTGCATCTCCATCCTCGTTAGGGAAAGAAAACTCCATTATGGTTATAGGATTTTCATATGTAATATCCGTGCTGTCATATCTGTATAATACGAAGTTACTCTTTATCTTCTTGCCGCCGTCAACCCATGTCTTGGACATATCTATGCCCACATCTGCAATGCGGGTATTGGTGATAATATATCCCGGAACACCTGTAACGATCTCGCCAAATGTTGACGTTACGTTGTATGTATATTCACTGAGACCATCTGGATCTGTTTCATCCGATGCCAGTGTGCCCACACTTGTGCTGCCATCCTGAGCGTTCTTGATTGCTCTAAGATCGTCAATCGTCAGTTCTGTAGACTTCGTACCGTTATAGTAATTATATGCAACATTTGCATGATCAGCTGACTCTGTACCTATCTCTATGATGACATAGTCGGCCTGATTATCATGATCAGATTCGCTTGCTTCAACGGTCAGTATGCTTCCGTCCTCACATACATATCCGTCACTATATCTATGCTCGTAGTACCAGTTATCGGCTTCATTTATAGACACAGTCTCAATGAGCTGCGCCTTGCCTTCTTCTGCAGTATTGTAGATCTTATAGATGCCAAATATTACATTACGTCTGGAGATCAGATCTCCTCCGTCCTGCCAGTTCTTCATGACAGCCAGTCTGATATCAGGTCCCGGTTCGGATACGATATTAGAGATCGTACCTACGGTAGTCTTATCAGCAACGCCACATTCCTGATCGTTGCTGGTTATTACGGTATGGCTATTAGTACGATCAGTTATACACTGAGTATATGAGATCTCCTGCGTCCAGCTGTACTGGGTATCCGCGCCATATTTATCAGCCAGGTAGCCGCCATCTGAGCAATCCTGCTCTGCTACCAGGAATGTATATTCTCTTCCTAATTCGTCGAAGCGATCCAGTCCGTCTGTATAAGATATCCAGCCGGATGCCTTATTTGTGCGGACATCGTATACGGGTTGACCATTAGAATAGGTCAATGTACATTCGTCAGCCTGCTCGCCCTCTGCGATACTGTGCTTGCCATCGCTTCTGGTAATCCTGAATATAGCATATGCATCATCAGACATCTGGTCTGTAACGTCTATGCCATTATCTGACCATTTCTTGACAGCCTCAACAACTGCCGTTGCCTGGATAACATTATAAATTACAGTATATCTTGGGTTACTAACGTTCAGGGTTCCGCCAATATATGCGCTGGCATATACGCCGCCGACGCCAGCTGCATAGCGGCCTATGGTAGCCTGATTAATGTTAAAATTCTTATTATCGGTACTATTATCATATGTGATCTGTGTTACTGTATCCTTGAACTTAATCTCGGTCTCCACATAGCGATATGTGATCTCATATCCGTCGCTGTCATATTTATTTACCGATGGGCTGGTGCAGCTCTTGGTCATGGCATTGCCCTGGAAGCCATCCAATGTGACGTTCTCAATCGGATTGCCATTGATATCTGTCTCTACGTCAACCCATTCCCCAGTGGTTCTGTCTAACCTCTGAAGCTTCAATGTAACTGATATATCGCCCAGGCTCTGCATTGATACTGCGTCAAGGGTGAGCTGCGCGCTTACAGTAACCGGCTCGCTGGCTCTGTTAGTTAATGTGCCGCCGCTTAAGACGTACTTAACATTTCCTGAGCCGTCAGTCAGTTTGTTAAATTGTTTTTTTATATTTTGCTGATCTTCATCATTCAGCAGACATGGGGTTGCAGCGCTATTATCCGCCTGTGAAACATAAGCTCCGTTAAGGCCTGTCTCACGTATAAAATATACCAAACGTGTTCCTGCCGCATCATACATTGGCAGTAAGACATTTGCCCCCACCCGGATGCCATTCTGATCCTGGGTCGGAACTGACTCTGAGCCAAATCCATTAACAGGGGATGCCTCTGAGATGTCCAGCTCGTCCCCGTTAGATGCCAGAACTGTATCTGAAGAGATGGCATACATATAGATCCGAGCCTGAGGCCTGTCTTCTTCTGCAGTATTTCCGTCCGACCAATGCTTATTGTATGTGAAGGTGGTTGTGTTGCTTAACTTCTCCTTCAGAATGCCGCCGTTATACAGCGCGTCTGTGCGGGCTGCATGGATGTCATCATTTACATAAGTGCTCAGATAATATCCGCCGTAACCATCGACGCCATTCTTCTCAGAGCCAACTTCGTATCCGATACCAGAGGATACTGTTACATTACCTTCACCATCCTGGGTCAGATTGCCTACCTGTATGCTGTAATACAGCTGCTTACCATCCATGTCATAATTTGGAAGGTCGTGGAGTGTGAACTCGCCAGTTGCAGCATCAAATGTTACATAGTCTGCTGCATTCAGATACTCAGAACTGCTGCCATCATATGCCTGCACATGGAGAGCTACATAATTAGAGATGAAATTACTAACAGAGTCAGCATCAACAACTCTCGTTTCATATTTATTGCCGTTATCTAACCAGGTCATGCTGGCAGAATACTTGGTCTCGACAGTATTGGTGATGGATTCGCCATTTTTAGCATAAATTATGTTGCCATCGTTATAATCTGTCATATAGCCGTCTATCACAGTGTTCTGAACGATCCTATACTCGACTGAGTATTCTACGTTATCCAGTAGATACTTCTCAGGCAACCGATTCTCACTGTCATAGATAAAGGTCCATATGCTGCCCGATGCATTGACAGCCTGTCCGTTGCTGCCTGTGATGCCATTCCATTCATCAAGTCCGATCCGAGTATAAGTCTCAGATGTTAAGTCAGTCCAATCTGATTCAATCGTCTCGCCGCTGGCAGCATCAACATATTTCATGTTGAACTGGAGTTTGTAATTATCCTTGATGTATTGATAATCATTAGATGCACCGTCAGGCCTGTCCACAAGGTTAGTTACATCCAGCGCTGTGCTGCCTGAATTATCATTCCATACAATATCGAATTCCAGCTTGTCATAATACTGGCTTACTATAGGAAGCGTATTATAAACTGTTAATACATATTCATTTCCCTGAGCGTCGTAAATAGAGATCTCGCCCTTCTGTCCGCCGCGCTTTATTGTTATGGCTGCGTCGTAGTTAGGAAGTGGGCTCGTCTGATTGACTGTGATGATATCCGTATTGCCTGAGACTACTTCCTTAACAGGCGCTGTAAAGCCTAAGAGCTTTAACTGTTCTTCAACTGTGGTCTGGATGTCACCAACTGATACCGGGGCAGCCAGAATCTCGCTGATTGATACCTGGTTCTGGGCAAATCCAAGTTCTATACCCGTGTCTATATGATTGGCAACTGTTGCGATACCTTCATCGCCTGCGGATGCCGCAGCCAGTCCCTCATCTATAATGGCTGATGCGGCTGTTACAACCTGCTCTGTTAAGCTATCAATATCGCAATTAACAGACAGCTCAACTGCATATTCTGAGAAGCTGTCTGTATATGCCTGTACTAATCTGTCTGCAGATATAACACTGTCGCTATAAATTCTCTCTGTATATAAAAGGTCTGCATGAGATGCATCTGCCGCGATATGATAGATATCAAGGCTCATGGCATCTGCTGAATAGGAGATGTCTACTTCTCCTGATTCAAATACTTCCTCGATCACACCTGCGATATCCTCTGAGGTTAGCTCAATAGCTGCATCCTGATAGAGAGGCATCAGCTGCTCTAAGGCTGCAGATGTGATGGTGTTCTTAACAGCATTTGCCGCCTTATCCGGCTCGGCTGACATGCTGTTAATGCCCATAACGATGGAAACCTGGCCATTAGATGTGTCAGGTTCTATCGGCTCCGCATCCTTATTGTAGATGGTAATGTCGAGAACATATGACTCGAACACGTAGGTATGCTCGGCGCGTGCGGCGCTTACGAGGGCCTCTGTGTCATCGGTGCGCTCGATCTTATTGACTGTGAAATATGAACCTGCCGGCAGAACGCCTTCAGGTGCTGTGATATGAAGGTACAGCTTATTATTGTCATCGATATCTATGGATTCATATTTATCGAAGGCTGCCTTCTCCTCCTCTGTAGTCTCCTCCTGAGATGAAGTTTCTTCTTGAGATGAAGACTCCTCCTGGGACGTGGTCTCAGTTATGGATGTGGTCTCAGCCTGGGAGGTTGACTCTGGCTGGGATGCAGCCGTGCTGTCCTGGGATGTAGTCTCTGTCTGAGTAGTAGTGCCAGGTTGTGAAGCCGCGCTGACCTGAGATGTAGTCTCTGTCTGAGTGGTCGTGCTAGGTTGTGTAGCCGCGCTGACCTGAGATGTGGTCTCTGTCTGAGTGGTCGTACTACCCTGAGATGTGGTCTCTGATGCTGTGCTCTGGGTATTACCAGTCACTGTACTGCCGCCATCCTGCGCAGCTGTCTCCGGGTATGTGGACGTAATCTCCTGCGTAGTTACCGCAGCGGTACTTTCTATAACTTCGTTCGAACCGTCAACGGGTTCAGAACTCTCGCCTTCATACAGTGAGCTCTCCTCGCCATAAGTTACTGTTAAGTCATCATAGACAGATGATGTCTCTTCATTGCTGCCTGCATAGTCTGTATCAGGCAACTGCTCTTCGTAGACTGAGCCTTCTGGCTCCCCTGCGAAAACTGAAGTCGTAGTTGTTCCTGCCATGCCGACAACCATTGTTGCTGCCAGTAATATGGCTATGCTCTGTTTCATCCTGTTAAACATATCTGCGCTCCCTTCTCCTTATTAAACTATATAACTGCTTATGAATTCTCTTGCTGTCAATTATTCTATTCCAAGCCACCAGAACCGCTGTCAGCGCCAGAGTCTCTATCAATAGATCTTACAGGCGTGACTTATCAAATCATGAATTTACATCAAAATGCCGCCTCGTTCTCGGATAGATTGATTTGTATGTCCTGTAAGTATATAACATTTGTTAACATTTTTGCAACATTTAGCAGCCACGGGGATAGCGAATTATGGCCACAATCTTCGGCATTTTTCCCATAAATTATGGTATTAATTGTTCAAACTCTCTTCTGTTAAGCGCGAACTCGCAGCCGCAATATTCCTGGCGGTAGAGATCATACTGTTTGGATAATTCGATGGATTTCTTATAGCCTTCTCTTTTCTTAAAGTCTCCCGGCAGCCACATAATGCTATGAGACAGGCTGCTGTGAGCTTCACAGGTGTTTTTCATGTCTGTATCCGGATTCATTTCATTCGGCCGTGCTGTGCATGATTCTGTTTCTATATAATTATACGAATGTGCGCTTATGATGGCTTGACCGACTGCATTTATGACCATTGCATTCTTATGAGGGCTCACGGTGAGGGTCGTGCAAATGTAATCAAAGCCGTACTTTTGTGCCAACTCATAGGTCTTCTCAAGACGCAGCTCGAAACATTTCTTACATCTGGCTCCACCCTCTGGCTCCGCCTCATAACCTCTCACATAATTCAGAAATTCATCATGGTCATATCCGACTTCAATCAACGGAACATTCAGCTCCTTCAGCAGTCTGGCCTGCTCTGACAGACGGTGCATGTATTCCTCTTCAGGATAGATGTTAGGATTGTAATACAGTACCGTCACATCAAAGTATTCCTTCAGATATGTTACAACATAGCTGCTGCATGGCCCGCAGCAGCTGTGAAGGAGCACACTCTTGCGCACGCCAGCTGCCTGCAGCGATTCTATAACATGGTCTAATTCAAGTTGGTAGTTGATTTTAGGTTGTGTATTATTCATGTGTATTTATGCTCCATTTTTTCAATATCTGTATTGTTGCCAGTCGCATGCGTTTCAACGAAGTAATGCCGGGACGGCGCAGACACTGTGAGAAAACAATCAGCGTAGGCGTTTTCGAACAGTGTCTGCTACGCCGAGGTTCACGGCTCACAGCATGAAATAACGCATGCGACATTACATTCATGCACTTGACAAAACAAAGTCCCATAAATCACATGAATTTATGGGACATAAAAAACTTGAATTAATTGCAGATCCATTTGCCGCTGCGCTTAAGCTCTGTATACTCTTTATATGCCGACTCAAGAATATGACGTTCGTTATCATATTTGAGCAGGTAATAAGCTTCATGATATTTGTAGAAGCCTGAATCTGTAAAATATTCCTCTCGCTGCGGCTTGGAATAATAGCTGTCGCCTGACATCAGATACCAGTGAACCGTCTTGCTGATGATGTCATCAGATGTACTGAACTCGTACTCGCTGGTTCCCAGGTAGCTTATTATCTTGCCATTGGCTCCTGTCTCTTCCTTAACCTCACGGACTGCGGTGTCTTCGTGCTCTTCATGATACTCGACGGTACCCTTCGGGAACACCCAGCCCTTATAACGATCCTTATAATTCTTATACAGCAGCAGTATCTTACCTCGATAAATCACAACTCCGCCACAGCTAACTGCCTCTTTCATTACAACTCCCCCTGTGTCATTCTCTCTCTTTCGCACATAGGAGTATACCACCCGCAGTAAAAAAAGCAAATATCTGCACGCGTATTTGTTATTTTATATGCTCGTGTGTAAACAAATGATCCTGGCAATACTCATGGTTGCCGCTGCATTTCGAGCAATATCTGAACATCAGCTCCGGATGATCGATATTAGTTCTGCCACAAACGGAGCATCTGTGCACCAGCTTGCCCGAGGTATCTGCCTTATAACGGCCTTTAGGCTGCGCGGTATTAGTGCGGCCGGCAAATCCTGTAAATGCCCCTGATGCATTGGCATGGGCAGTGCTCTTACTCTGGGCGTTCTGCTGGAACTGAGTCTTGCGCTTTTTATTTGCGTAATTCTTTCTCATTACGACGAAGAAGAATATGGCAAAGTTAATGAAGGATATGAGTATCGTCAGCATCAGCGATATGCTGCTCTGCCTCAGGACAGCGACTTCATATGCGGACGGCTCGTAGCCATAATACATCTCCAGAGCCTGTGTTATGACGGATGTCGGCGACAGCCATATAACGAATCCGCTGATGACCTGAAGTCCCAGGTAGATGGCGTCGATCCATGCCAGGATCTTCATCTTGATCGGCAGGATGCCGAAGAGGAAGACCTTAGTATTCGGGAATATAATCGCAAATGCCAGGAACGATGTCAGGTTCAGATAATTGGTACTTACGAGTATGCTCATCGTCGAGCCTGACAGCCAGTATATCAACATCGAACCCAGGGTCGTGAAAAACCATCCTGAGAATATATAGAGGTTGTACTTAAACGCGCCCATATATTGTTCCAGTGTCTTGCCTATGAAGAAATAGAACAGGAACATGAAGATGATCAGGATGTCCAATGATTGAGGAACTGTACATACCCAGGTAAATAGTCGCCACACTTGTCCTTTCATTACAAGTGAGGGATACAGAACTATGTACTCGTACCACTCAGGCTTGGCCATGTATAAGACATAGCCGATAACGTAAGCGCCAAGTATGTAATATATAAGATTTTTTACTGCATACTTGCCTAATTTTTTCTCTAACTTTTCTATCATACGGGGAAGTATAGCATAAGAGTTGGGCATAAACCATAAGTAGTTCCTGCATTATTTTAAATTTCATACTTTGGTCACAGTAATTAGTCAAAATGAGATTCTTCCATAAATGCCAGCTGCTCCCACGCCGGGACGGCGCAGTCACTGCGAGAAAACAATCAGCGTAGGCGTTTTCGAGCAGTGAACTGCTACGCCGAGGTTCACGGCGGGAGCAGCTGGGGTCAGCTAAGAAGAATTTCACTTCAGGTTTTACTTTAACTAAAAATTATTATATAATGCCTGACTGAGCCATTTCATATGGCTTATTCGTGTATGCATGCGTTGTTAATGTGCATGCTAAAGAGTTACAAGACGAAGTTGTTATGCAGTTTCATGCTGCATTTAATCATTCGTAATTATTCAGGGCTCTGAATAATTTCAACAATATAAAATAGCAAAATAATCAGGAGATTGATGTATGACAATGACATACAAGTTAGGTGTTGATATAGGCTCTACGACGGTGAAGGTCGTTATTCTCGATGAGAATAATAATGTGCTGTTCGCCGACTATCGCAGGCATTATGCCAATATTCAGGAGACGATGGCGGCTCTTATTAATGATGCGAAAAATCTCATCGGTGACTGCCTGGTCTGCCCTGTTATCACGGGCTCGGGCGGTCTGACGCTGTCGAAGCATCTGGATGTGCCATTTACTCAGGAGGTTATCGCTGTCTCGTCAGCGCTGAAGTTCTATCTGCCACAAACTGATGTGGCGATAGAGTTAGGCGGCGAGGATGCTAAGATCATCTATCTGACAAATGGCATTGAGCAACGTATGAATGGCATCTGTGCCGGCGGCACCGGCTCATTTATCGACCAGATGGCGGATCTGCTGCAGACTGATGCGGCAGGGCTTAATACCTATGCCCGCGATTACAAGCATATCTATTCCATCGCCGCCAGATGCGGTGTATTTGCCAAGACGGATATCCAGCCCCTTATTAATGAGGGAGCTACTAAGGAAGATCTGTCCGCGTCTATATTCCAGGCGGTGGTTAATCAGACTATCTCGGGTCTGGCATGCGGCAAGCCTATCAGAGGCAATGTGGCATTTCTCGGCGGGCCACTTCATTTCCTGGATCAGTTGAGGGAAGCCTTCATAAGAACGCTGAAGCTCACCCCGGAATCGGCGCTTCATCCTGATAATTCACATCTTTTCGCTGCCATCGGATCTGCGATGCAGTCAGACGGTGCTAATGCCATCAGCCTCGACAGTCTGTATGATAAGCTGGCAAATGGCATCAAGA
>CAVARE010000081.1:0-13764 GCA_963591145.1 Anaerotignum sp.
AAGACTATATCGTCAATTACCAGGACTTGCAGGGCATCGGTATGACTGACAAGCTGGCCTTGCCGACATTGATCGCACTCGCATCTATTGCGCTCGGAAGGCCGGCACTGTCCACCCTGACTGTTCTTGGTGAAATCAGCATTGCCGGAACGATGCTCAAGGTGGATGAACTGGCCAATTCCCTGCAAGTGTGCCTTGATAGCGGTGCGAAGAAGGTCCTCCTTCCCATTACATCCGCCGCTGATCTCGGAAGCGTACCGGCAGAGCTAGTTGGAAGTTTCAATTTGATTTTCTACAGCAGCGCGGAAGACGCAGTGTTTAAGGCGCTGGGGGTAGAGTAATATGGCAAACAAAATTTGCAAAATAGTTTATTTTGACGAGGATTCTGTCACCGATTCTGTACAGATTGTGGCTGGAGGTACTCTGGAAAAAAGTTATTAAATTCTAGTGATTTGAGCGAGAAACAACATTGTTTTATGTTTTGAACCCGAGTAATTCAAAAGAAGTGTTTGTTGATATGATGGTGATTGGAAATGATTACTTTGAGTTATGTGGATAATGTGAAGCGGCTGATAGTAGGTAAAATCAGAATTCAGGAAATTACTCAAAATGAGAATGTCACACAAATTATTCTGGAAATCTATCAGAAAGCAGGATATATAAAGGCAGACAATCCTGAGAAATTATACATTAGAACTACAACAAATGATGTTAGACCATTCTTGCAGGGACAGACGCTGGAAGACCATTGCAGAATCGACTATGTGAATATTGTACCAATTAACAATGCCGTTGAGTTTGCACGAAAGGATGGAATTGTGTTCTTCTTCCATACTTCGGAGCATGGACATCAGAACAATCCACATATTCATGCTAAATACAGTGGCGATGAAATCAGCATTTATTTTTCGGATTTACATATTGTCGGTCATATGAAGTCATCAGCTAAACAACGTATGGCAATTACGTATGTAAAGGAAAATCTTAGGGAAATGCTTGATGAATAGGGAAAAATAATGGATGGGAAAAAGTAAAGTAAAGTTTAGATGCAAATGAAAAATATGGCATATATGTTGAGAGTATGATTGCCAGCGCATTTTCCTATATGAACCTTGTAGAGGCTTTGGAAAGTGGAATACCTAAGCTGATGCAGGCAATGAAGGAATATGGCCTCCGTGAACCAGAATTTATTGATATGGACGTGACATTCCGCATCGACCTCTATCGAGGTCAGAATGAGGTCAATGTGCCGAAAACTGATCCCGTTGACCTCAATAACTCAGAGAATGTTGCAAGTGCCGGATAGTGTCGAAAAATTCCGGATACTGCCGCTAAAGTGCCGGATAATACCATAATTACCGCCAATGGCGGTACTTATGGCGGTAATGGCGGTAATCATGGCGGCGATGTTCCGTCTGATCTCAATGAGGCAGAATGAATTGTCTACCTACAGGCTAGTCAAGATGGTACATTAACAGCAGCACAAATGAGCGAAAAGTTAGGCCTCGTAAAGAGAACCATAGAGCGTACTTTGAGTAAGCTCAGGGAGAAAGAAGTCATTATGCGAATTGGCTCCAGTAGGAGTGGCAAGTGGAAAATCAGGAAGTGATTTTTACTCCCGCGGAAAGAAGCATTAGAAATAGGAGACATGGGACATGGATGCCGAAATCCACGGTCTGTGATAAGGCTGTAAGGCTGCAGACATGGATTACCATTTTTGAAAAATTGGGTGTACAAATACTCCCCGCTGCGGTAAAATCCAAACGAGTATGGCAAAAATGCCGCTTAAATAAGGAGGAAATACAATGGCTGACAAAATCAACCACGGCGAAGGCTGCTCATGCGGATGCCAGGATGGCGCTGATGAGAATATGAACATCACACTTGAATTTGATGATGGCGAGAAGGTAGAAGTAGAACCTTTATTTATCTTTAGTATTGATAATAAGGACTATATCGCACTCGTTCCTGTTGATGAGGAATCAGATGATGTATATCTGTACATCTATCATGAGCTCGGCGACGAAGAATTCGAATTTCTCGATATCGAAGATGATGCAGAATTTGACAGAGTTTCTGCGGAATTCGAGCGTATTATCGAAGAAACAGAAGGCGTAGAAGAGTAAGATATAATATCACTGTAAATTGAATGCAGTTGGTCAAGAGCTGGCCGGCTGCATTTAGTTTAAGCGGCAGTGTTGCCGCTTATAATACAACAATAATTTGACAATCGAAAAGGAGGAAAAGGCAATGGATAAATGCAGCTGCAAGGACGAGAAAATGCTGGCATTGGACAGAGCCTTAGAAGAATGTAATCACGATGCAGGAAATTTGATTACAATTCTTCAGAACGCACAGGAGATATATGGTTATCTTCCGTCAGAGGTTATCTATTATGTAGCCGCTCAGACGGGAATATCTCCGGCACGTGTAATGGGTGTAGCAACATTTTATGCTCAATTCAGGCTTGAACCTGTAGGAAAGTATCTGATCATGCTGTGCAAGGGTACAGCATGTCATGTAAATGGTGCAGATACAATTGAGGCTGCCGTAACCAAAGAACTTGGTATCACAAACGGTCAGACTACGAAGGACGGACTGTTCTCACTTAAGACTGTAGCATGCCTTGGATGCTGCTCGTTGTCACCAGTAATGATGATTAATGATGAAGCATTTGGCTCACTTACACCAGCCAAGGCAATTGAGATCATTAATGATTTCCGTAAGAAGTCACAGGGAGGTGAGCAGGCATGAGAATCGTAGTTGGACAGGGTTCATGTGGTGTAGCCGCAGGCGCAGGTAAAACCTATGAAGCAATCAAATCCTTAATGACAGATACAGATACATTCGAATTGGGAAGCACCGGCTGCAACGGCATGTGTTTCCTTGAGCCTATCGTAGATATCTACGAAGGACATAAGCTTACAGCCCGTCTCGTGCATGTGCTTGAAGACAAGGCGGAGGCTGTTGTTAACGCTGTAAGATCAGGAGATTTAAGCAGTGTATCTGACCTGTTTATCACAGACGACGATGCGTCTTTCTTAGAGCAGCAGACACGTATTGCTCTTAGAAACTGCGGTATCGTTGATCCTACTGACATAGAATCTTATAAAGAGCGAGACGGCTATAAGGCACTGGAGAAGGTCCTTAAGACCATGACTCCTGAAGAGGTAATCGAAGAGATTAAGACTTCAGGTCTGGCAGGACGTGGCGGTGCAGGATTCCCTACATGGTTCAAGTGGAATGCTGCCAGACAGTCTCCAGGCACAGAGAAGTATCTTATCTGCAACGCAGATGAAGGCGATCCGGGTGCATTCATGGACAGAGCCGTTATCGAATCTGATCCACATACACTTATCGAGGGTATGCTTATCGGTGCATATGCTATCGGCGCATCAGAAGCTATCGTATACGTAAGAGCCGAATATCCTATGGCCATCGCTCATTTGAACGAAGCTATCAAGCAGGCCAGGGCACAAGGCATAATCGGCCAGAATATCATGGGAACAGACTTCTCATGCGAGTTCAGATATATGGCTGGCGCCGGCGCATTCGTATGCGGCGAGGAGACAGCACTTATTGAATCTCTGGAAGGCAAGCGAGGCATGCCTAGACTTAAGCCTCCATTCCCGGCAGCTGCAGGATATAAGATGAAGCCATCTAATATCAATAACGTTGAAACATTTGCTAATGTAGCATGGATCATCTTAAATGGCGGCGATAAATTCGCAGCTATGGGAACCGAGAATAGTAAGGGAACGAAGGTATTTGCCCTTACAGGTAAGATCAAACGAGGCGGACTCGTTGAGATTCCTATGGGTCAGACCTTAAGACATGTAATCTTCGACATCGGCGGCGGCATCAGAGATGACAAGAAGATCAAGGCTGTTCAGATGGGCGGCCCTTCAGGCGGATGTATTCCTGAACACCTTCTGGATACTATAATTGATTACAAGGCACTGAGTGCAACCGGCGCCATCATGGGTTCCGGCGGTATGGTTGTTATGAACGAGGATACCTGTATGGTCGGCATGGCCAAGTTCTTCCTTGACTTCACCTCTAAAGAATCATGCGGCAAATGTGTTCACTGCCGTATTGGCACTAAGAGAATGCTGGAAATATTGAACCGTATCGTAGAGGGCAATGGCAGGGAAGGCGATGTAGAGCTTCTCGAGGAGCTGTGCGTTTCTATTAAGGACGGTGCATTATGCGGTCTCGGACAGACTGCTCCTAACCCTGTACTTACGACCATTCGCTATTTCCGTGATGAGTATGATGCTCATATCAGGGAGAAGCGCTGCCCGGCCCTGGAGTGCAGAGACTTGCTGACATATTATATCGATGCAGACAAATGCAAGGGCTGTACAGCCTGCGCTAGAAAATGTCCTGCGGATGCTATTTCTGGACAGGTTAAATCTGCCCATAGTATTGATACAACCAAGTGCATCAAGTGCGGCCAGTGCAAGGCTACATGTAAGTTCGGTGCGATTGGCGTACGATAGGAGGCAAGCTAAATGGAACAGATTAAGATTATTATTAACGGTAAGGAATGTACCGGCAATAAAGGCGATACTATTCTGAAAATAGCAACTGCAAATGGTGTATTTATTCCTACGCTGTGCCACTTCGAAGGCGTTAAGGATTATGGAGCATGCGGTGTCTGCCTCGTAGAGGGCGAGGGCCTTCCTAAGCTCATGAGAGCCTGCTCAACAGTTGCAGCTGACGGTTGGAAATTAAGCACAGAGACAGACAGAGTTAAGAGAGCCCGTAAGATAGCATTTGAGCTTCTTATGAGTGATCATGACGGCGACTGCATCGGACCATGTTCGCTGAACTGCCCTGCAGGAACGGACGTTCAGGGTTACATTAAGCAGATCGCGCTGGGCAATGATTACCAGGCAGTTAAGATCATCAAGGAGACTAACCCTCTTCCTGCAGCCATCGGCCGTGTCTGCCCGCATCCATGTGAGAAGAACTGCAGACGCCGCTTCGTAGAGCAGCCGATGAGCATCGCTTATATGAAGTATTTTGCAGCTGACAGAGATCTGCATCTTACCAGCGCTTATGACGGAATCAAGGATGGCTCGGTATTTGCCGGCGGCATGAATGGCAAATGCGGTATCAGCATCCCACCTACGTACAAGCCTTCAGTTGCACCTGATACAGGCAAGAAGGTAGCCATCATAGGCGGCGGTCCTGCCGGACTTACAGCTGCATTCTTCCTTAGAAGGAAGGGTCATGCGGTTACGATTTATGATGCAATGCCTGAGATGGGCGGTATGTTAAGATATGGTATTCCTGAATACAGACTGCCTAAGAGAATTCTTCAGAGGGAAATCGCAGAGATTGCTAATCTCGGCGTAGAGCTTAAGAATAACATAAGAATCGTACCTGACAGCTCATGCGGCCCTGAGAGTAAGGATGCAGCGCTGGCTAGAAATACATTTGGCAGCGGTTCACAGGTTACACTGGAGGTACTCAGAAGTCAGTATGACGCTGTAATAATTGCGGTCGGTGCATGGAACAGCACAGGCGTTGGTTGTCCTGGCAGTGATGCTGAAGGAGTAATCGGCGGTATTGATTTCTTAAGAGAGGTCGATAAGGCCGTTGATGTATATGGAACAGATGGTAAGCTTACGAAGGAGATCAACATCGGCAAGAGCGTTGCAGTCGTAGGCGGCGGCAATACCGCTATGGATGCCTGCAGAACCTCAATCCGTCTCGGCGCTGAAAATGTATATGTAATATACAGAAGATCAAGAAATGAGATGCCGGCTGCTGACGATGAGATTGATGAGGCAATCGAAGAGGGCGTAACATTTAAGTTCCTTACAAATCCTGCCGAGATCATCTCTGAAAATGGCAAGGTTAAGCAAATCAAACTGCAGGTAATGCAGCTGGGCGAGCCTGATGCATCTGGAAGAAGAAAACCTGTACCGGTAGAAGGCAAGTTCGAAACACTTGATGTTGATACAGTTATTTCTGCCATCGGTCAGAAGTTTAATACTGCAGGCTTCGAGGCAATTGAGCTTAATAAGAAGGGCAAGATCGCCATCGACGAGGCTACGTTCAGAACGAACCTGGAAGGAGTGTTTGCAGTAGGCGATGTTGCTAATAATGGCGACGATATCGCTATTGCAGCCATCGGTGCAGCTAATAAGGCAGCTAAGGTTATCGACTCTTATCTGGCAGGCGAGATAGTTCCTTATAAGAAACCATTTGCTTCAGAGAGAAACGAAGAGAAGGTTAAGGCAGAGCTTGCACTTAAGGAGAAGGCACCTAGAATCGAGATGCCTAAACGCCCTGCTGCAGAGAGACGTAATGACTTCAAGGAGGTTAATCTCGGATTTGCAGAGGCTGATGTGCGTAAGGAAGCAGCGCGCTGCCTGGAGTGTGGATGCCATGATTATGAGGACTGCCGTCTGATTTACTGCGCTAGACAAAATGATATTAATCCGGATAGATTTAAGGGCGAGTATCATAAGGGCTTCGTAGAGCAGAGGCTGGTAACTATTGAGAGAAATCAGAACAAGTGTATCTTATGTAATCTGTGCATCAGAACCTGTGACGAGAATGCTAAGAAGGGCATATTGGGTCTGGTAGGCAGAGGATTCTCATCCGTTATCAAACCAGAGTTCAATAATCCTGAGACTATCGCATGCTGCAAGGATTGCCATCTGTGTGCAGATGCATGCCCGACAGGGGCACTTAAGATTATAGGCTAGAGTCAGGCGAAGCCTGTGGTGCATAAGCATAATGTCAGATCTGACATGGAAAATGCATGGCATAGCAGATGATGGATAAATAGTAACTATAAATTATAAAGACAGCGGTTTCAGAAATTTCTGAGGCCGCTGTTTTGGCATAACAGGAAATCTGTTCTGGTTATAAAAATTACTGTACGTGACGAATTGAAAAGGTGTGTTGATCAAGTAAAGCACAGTGCGGGTTGTACAAATATGACGCAGCACTTTTGTACATAAAAACTAAAGAAAAAGTTATAGATATACGATGAAAATATAAATAAACTGTATAGAAAGTTATAAAATTTGTTAACTTTGTCCATGAACACCCCTTATTTACTGTAAATTTTGTCGGTAGTATGTATAGACTTTTGGACTAAAAAAGCTAAAATTTAGTTGTTCAAAATTTGTACAAGAAATCTAGCCATTAGGTTAAATCTGGCAGAAAGATAGGGGATAAAGAAATGGGAGTTAAAGTAGCAATTAACGGTTTTGGCCGTATCGGACGTTTGGCATTTAGAAAAATGTTTGGCGAGGAAGGTTACGATATCGTAGCAATCAACGATCTTACAAGTCCGGAGATGCTGGCATATCTTTTAAAATACGATTCAACGCAGGGACGTTATGCTAAGGCAGACCTGGTTTCATATACAGATCATTCTATTATCGTTGATGGAACAGAGATTGAGATTTATAAAGAAGCTGATGCATCGAAGCTTCCATGGAAGGCACTTGATGTAGACGTAGTTCTTGAGTGCACAGGCTTCTATACAAGCAAGGCTAAGGCACAGGCTCATATTGATGCAGGTGCTAAGAAGGTTGTTATCTCTGCACCTGCAGGCAATGATCTTCCAACCATCGTTTACAATACAAATCACGAGATTCTTACTAAGGATGACGACATCATCTCAGCTGCATCATGCACTACAAACTGCCTCGCGCCTATGGCCAAGGCACTTAACGAACTGGCACCGATCCAGTCAGGCATCATGCAGACGATTCATGCATATACAGGCGATCAGATGATCCTCGACGGACCACACAGAAAGG
The DNA here is from genome assembly GCA_963591145.1 of Anaerotignum sp. GTDB lineage: Bacteria > Bacillota > Clostridia > Lachnospirales > Lachnospiraceae > RGIG5612. The sequence goes on from CAVARE010000081.1 coordinate 7,794, forward strand.
GTGACAAGAGAAGAGGACGTGCAGCAGCATGCAACATCGTTCCTAACTCAACGGGCGCAGCTAAGGCAATCGGCCTCGTTATCCCGGAATTGAATGGCAAGCTCATCGGAGCAGCTCAGCGTGTTCCTGTAGCAACTGGATCTACCACAATTCTTACAGCAGTTGTAGAAGGTGAAGTAACAGTTGATCAGATCAATGCTAAGATGAAGTCAGCTGCAAATGAATCATTCGGTTACAACGAGGATGCTATTGTATCAAGTGACATCATCGGTATGACATATTCATCATTATTCGATTCAACACAGACCAGTGTTATCCCGGTAGGCAATGGCCTCACACAGGTACAGGTTGTGTCATGGTATGACAACGAAGCATCATTTACATCAAATATGTGCAGAACAATCAAGCATTTCTCTAAGCTGTTAGGCTGAGAGAAATGGTCAGCAGCAACAGTGGCTCGACCATAATAAGTTAAAAAACGCGTGTGAGTACATCACCAGCGGTTTATCTATCCATTATATATTGTTGAAAAGGGGCGGTTACATGAATTTGTGGCCGTCTTTTTTCTAGGGTTTAAGTTTCGAGCAAGGATCCAGGGCTTCATCATGCTTGCATGAATGAAGCCCTGGATTCTTGCTCGAAACGCCCGTCAATGAGGATGAAGCAATGCCGCAGGCAGTGCGAGAATCCGAATTGACGCAGGATTGCGAGAGTGCGCAGCACGAAGCAATCCGTAAACTTAACAGAGGCTATTAAGCTTCATACAGATTGCGAGAGTGCGCAGCACGAAGCAATCCGTAAACCCTATGATGCTCACATAACAGCTGCCCTGTAATCAATGACAGACGGTTGGCTCCATATAGAAATGAGGTGTGATTGCGGTTGCTGTATGCTACAATAAACAAGGCAGCTGCGCGATATGAACTTTGGAATGCAGCTATGCTCTAAACGTTTGTAATGAATATCTACATCTGGCATTTGCCAGCAAATGGAGGAATTTAATATCAGTCAATTAATAATGTATAAAATAACAGATAGCCGATTTAAAAGTCAGATTGATATTCACATGATAGCAATGATGTTGCTATTGGCGTGTGTTGGCGTGATCTCTTATATATTTGCAAATGGTCTGCCATATAGTGCAGCAGTGAATGTGTGGCAGGCAGATGAGATAAGGATGATATTTGTCAAATGTTGCATTATATGCGTGCTGGCGATTGTGGCCATTACTGATATTAAGGCACGAAAGATACCTAATGCCTGTGTTTTGTCATTGATAGGATTGTGGTTTATAGACCTTGTGTTCCAATCCGGGATGGCAGGCAGATCATCTATAAAATATCAGGTTATCATAGATGTGATAACAGCTGTTGCCCTGGCAGTCGCATTTCTTTTTGCAAGGTGGCTGACCAATCGAATCATAAGAAAGCAGTCTCTCGGAGGTGGAGATATCAAGATGGCATTCGTTGCTGGTCTTATATTAGGACCATCGAAAAGTATATATATGGTGCTGATTGCATGCGTGCTGGCATTAGTAACCTTCATCATGTGCCGAACGAAAAATGCTGACGGATATTTTCCGCTGGGGCCGGCACTGGCAATCGCCACAGGGGCGATGCTTTTAAAAATGTGACAATTCGAAAACTTTTTGCAGAAAAACATTGACATGGGAATATTGCAATACTATTATGTTCACAACTAAAATTAGTGAGGATGTTCATGAACATTGTAGAATCCGATATTTTGAAATCGTTATATACAGAAAATTATATTAATCAGCGTGATTTATCATTAAGGACAAATCACTCCTTAGGCTCTGTTAATCAAGCACTTAAATATCTGTCAGAAGAGCAATATCTGACTTCTGATTTCTATCTTACCGCAAAGGGAAAAAAATATGTATCAGACCGTAGTCCCAAACGAGCTGTAATTCTGGCTGCCGGATATGGGATGCGTTCGGTTCCTATAAATGTCGAAACTCCCAAGGGACTCATTGAAATTCATGGTGAGCCACTCATCGAAAGGATCATCCGTCAGCTTCATGAAGTTAATATAACTGAAATCTATGCAGTTGTCGGATATATGAAAGAAAAATATGAGTATCTCATCGATGAATTTGGTATTAACCTTATAGTAAACATGCAGTATAGCACCAAAAACAATCTCTGTTCTCTGAATGCCGTCTCTGAGCATTTAGATAATGCATATATCATTCCGTGTGATATATGGTGCCGAAGCAACCCGTTCAGCAGAACAGAATTACGCACCTGGTATATGGTATCTGATGTTCTGTCTGATTCAAGCACCATTCGCATTGCAAAAAACAAAACATTGTCCATGAGCTCTGCAAATGGCAACAAAATGATAGGCATTGCCTATATTTCCGCTGATGATGCGCCGATGCTGAAAAAAAATCTGAATAAGTTAAACCAGCTTAGTGAATATGATAATGCATTTTGGGAGGATGCGTTATTTCATAAGAAGAATATTTTAGTTGCACCAAATGTAGTTTCTGACAATGATGTTATTGAAATCAACACTTATGAACAACTCAGAGAATTTGACAGCTCTTCAAGTCATCTTATGAGTGAATCTATAAGCATCATTTGCTCGGTGCTCAATACAGATGCAAGCCGTATTCAAAACATAACTTCTCTAAAAAAGGGAATGACCAACCGCTCATTTCTATTCGATTGCGTCGGCAAAAAATACATTATGCGCATTCCCGGCGAGGGGACCTCGCAGTTAATAAGCCGCAGAAATGAAGCGGCAGTGTACTCAGCAATTAAAAAATATAATATCAGCGATAATGTGTTATACATTAATCCTGATAATGGCTATAAATTAACTGAATATATCGAGGATGCACGAGTTTGTGATGCCCATAATCAGGCTGATCTTGCCTCAAGTATGAAGCTTCTCAGAAAATTCCATGATCTTAAACTCACGGTTGCGCATGAATTTGATATCTTCGAACAGCTTGATTATTATGAATCTCTGTGGAATGGCAGATCTTCTGTTTACAAGGACTATAATGTCACCAAGGAACATGTTTTATCGCTGCGTTCGTATATAGAATCTGCAAATCCCGTAAAATATCTGACTCATATAGACCCGAATCCTGACAATATATTATTCCAGAAGGACAAATGCGGCAACGAATTTCCTGTTCTTATAGACTGGGAATATGCAGGAATGGCAGACCCTCACATAGATATCGCCATGTTTGCTATCTATGCTTACTATGACAAAAAGCAAATAGATAACCTGATTTCGCTTTATTTTCCAGAGGGATGCAGTGACAAAATACGAATAAAAATCTACTGTTATGTCGCCGTATGTGGCCTTTTATGGAGCAACTGGTGTGAATATAAGGAATCTCTCGGTATAGAATTCGGAGAATATGCGTTGAAACAATATCGTTATGCCAAAGATTTCTACAAAATTGTAACAGAAGAATCGAGGAAGGCAGGTGACACACTGTGAACCAGGTACAAAGAGCTATTATAATGGCAGCAGGCAAGGGAACACGTATGCAGCCGCTTACATTCACTACTCCAAAACCGCTTGTCAGGATTAACGGCAAGCCCATGATTGAAGGCATAATAGACGGTCTGCATTCTAATGGCATTAATGAAATATATGTAGTGATTGGATATCTCAAGGAGCAATTTGCATATCTGCCGCAGAAATACCAGGGACTCACACTGATTGAAAATCCTTACTATGACACATGCAACAACATTTCGTCATTGTACTGTGCCCGCAGCTACATTGAAAATGCAATTATTTTAGACGGTGATCAGATTATAAATAATACCAATATCTTATCACGTGAATTCGAATTGTCGGGATATAACAGCGTCTATGTTGAACATGAAACTGATGAATGGCTGCAGCAGGAAGAAGATGGCATTGTAGTTTCATGCAGCAGAACCGGAGGCAAATGCGGTTGGCAGTTATATAGCATTTCCAGATGGACAGCTGCAGACGGCAGCAGACTGAAATCACATCTCGAGTACGAATTTGACATAAAAAAGAATCGTCAGATCTATTGGGATGATGTTGCCATGTTCTGCCATAAGGATGACTATGTTCTGGGAATAAGGCCTATGCAGCAAGGTGATGTAATCGAAGTCGACAGTCTCTCGGAGCTTGCGCAGATTGACCCTTATTATCTGTCATTTATCCAAGCATAAACAACCTTCAAGTAAATATATCAGCTGACTCAGGACATACGTCTGTCAGAAAGGAGTATCACATGACCCCAAAGCATTTAAATAAAAAGAATATCGATTGGATCATTACCATTGTCCCGCTTGCAATTATCATAGGACTTTGCATACTTTTTTTCTTTTTGCCAAATCAGTCTAATGCTGTTTTAAGCCAACTCAGATTCTTCTTCGGCGATACATTCGGGGTTTATTATCTGATTATCGGACTGGGCATATTCCTTGTTTCAATTTTTATTGCCTTCTCAAAATATGGCAATATTGTACTGGGGAATCCAGATGAAAAACCTAAATATTCGTTCTTCGCCTGGGGATCGATGATGTTTACATGCGGACTTGCCGCAGACATCTTGTTTTATTCTTTTTCTGAATGGATCTTATATGCAACTGACGCTCATATTTCAGAATTAGGAAGTATTCAGGAATGGGCAGGCGTATTTCCGTTGTTTCACTGGAGTCTTATTCCGTGGGGATTCTATTTGGTTCTTGCTGTCGCATTCGGTTTCATGCTTCATGTAAGGAATAAAAGCAAACAGAAATATTCCGAAGCCTGCAGACCAGTTCTGGGGAAATATACTGATAAAGCTCCTGGTCGCATTATTGATCTACTTGCAGTATTTGCACTTATCGCAGGAACGGCTACAACCTTCAGCATTGCCACCCCGCTTATGGCCAATATAATCGCAGACATGTTTCATCTGTCTGTCAGCGTAACAGTAATCAACATTATTATTTTGCTGATTACATGCTTTGTTTATACCTATTCTTTGCTGCACGGATTTAAGGGTATCAACATTCTTGCGAAAGTATGTATATATTTATTTTTTGCCCTTCTTACCTTCGTTCTTATCTTCGGCGGGGAAACCAAATATATCATCGAAACAGGATTGTCGTCCCTAGGAACAATGGTGCAGAATTTCATCGGACTGTCTACATTTACTGATGCCCTCAGAACCTCCAGCTTTCCTCAGACCTGGACAATCTATTACTGGGCTTATTGGATGGTATGGTGTGTTGCTGCTCCGTTTTTTATTGGAAATATCTCAAGAGGCAGAACAGTTCGTCAGACCATTCTGGGCGGATATGGATTTGGTGTTGGTTCAACTATAATAAGCTTCATTATCCTCGGCAATTATTCCATGGGAAAACAGATGTCGGGTGCTGCCGATTTTATATCTCAATATCTGCAAAGCGGTGACCTTTACGGCACGATTATCTCAATCATCAAATCCATGCCGCTGGCACCCGTAATACTCATAGTTGTACTGCTTACGATGATTGCTTTCTATGCTACATCGTTTGACTCCATTGCTTATATTGCATCATGTTACAGCTATAAATCTCTTCCAAACGGACAACAGCCTCACAAAATAATACAATTAATGTGGTGCATACTGCTGATTTTGCTTCCAATTGCCCTCTTGTTTTCTGAGAGTTCCATGAACAATCTGCAGTCAGTAAGCATAATAGCAGCATTTCCAATCGGTATCGTAATGGTTCTTATAGTTATAAGCTTTCTTAAAGATGCCAAGTCATATATGCAAGGTGATATTCGCAGCAAATGCATAACCGAAGCACCTGACGCTGATGGCTCATCTATGTAGAATTATGTGTGACCAAACGGATTGCTTCGCACTGACGTGCTCCCGCAATCCTATAGACATTCGCAATCCGGGCTATCGCCCTGATGGCTCATCTATGTAGAATTATGTGTGACCAAACGGATTGCTTCGCACTGA
>CAVARE010000082.1:0-11562 GCA_963591145.1 Anaerotignum sp.
CAGATTCGTGTAATGGGGGCGGCTGCTCAGGCTCAATTGTGTCACTGCATTATGGTCAGTGCACAGCAGAACTCTGGCAGCCTATCAGGCTCTGAGCGCCTGATGCAAACAAGTTATAGTATTTAAGGGTACAAAATAATGACACCATTGTTGCAGTTGTTATTATAACAAATTGCGGCGGGGATGGCTACAGTAATATGGCGGTATGGCGCAATTTGAAAAATATTAAATTTTTGTGAAGTGTAGAAAGCGGGGACGGGGTATGCTAGTATACTGACATTAACATACCCCTGGCGGTAGTCTTCCCACTATAAGGGATCAGACGAGGCCTGGGGTATTATTGTTTTATGGAGGATTTTTATGAAAACATCTGCATTTGAAAAACATCCAATACGTACCGCAATTCTTGTCGACGGCGGTTTTTATCGAAAACGTTCCAGATCTCTTTGGGGATCCAAGGAACCGATAGCACGTGCAAAGGAATTAAACGATTATTGCTATATGCATTTGCTTGACCGTTACGAAAATCGTTATTTGTACAGGGTGTTTTACTATGACTGCCCGCCCATCGACAAGAATATCTATAATCCTTTAACTCAGCGAACTGAGAATTTAGGTAAAACTGAAGAATATGCCTGGATGACTTCTTTTCTTGAGGAGTTAAAGCGTCATAGAAAATTTGCCCTAAGAATGGGCAGGATAAGCGATTCTCAGCTTACTTATTCTTTAAAGCCCGAGCCTACAAAGAAGTTGCTAAATGGTTCGCTGACTACAGCCGATATTACTCAAAATGATATGCAGTTAAATATTGAGCAAAAAGGAGTTGACATGCGTATCGGCGTCGATATTTCTTCTCTTGCGTTTAAACGACAGGTTAACCAAATTATTCTGATATCCGGAGATAGTGACTTTGTTCCTGCTGCCAAGCAAGCCAGACGGGAGGGTATTGATTTTATATTGGATCCAATGCGTTCGCCTATTAAACCTGACTTATTTGAGCATATTGATGGGATCAGAACCCCGAGATTCAAATAAAAATGCCCCCATTGGGCCACATCGTTGAGAGGTGCAGGGGGTCCTGTCGCTGGTAGTATATACGGGTAAGATAATTATGTCCAGACAAAGTTATAAATACAATGAGCGCGTGGAGCTGGGAAGGTCTCCTGAAGGTAAGCGCATACGTAAGTGGGTGCGTGGCAACAGCAAGTCAGAGCTGGAAGCCAGGAAGCGTGAACTGATAATTGAACACAATAAGGTGCGGAATCCCTCCGCGGTCTCGTTCGGAGATTATGCCGATAAGTGGTACAGCATCTATAAGGCTAATAAGTCCATTGCCACACAGAACATGTACCAGAACGTCCTCAAGAAAATGGATCCTATAAGGTATTGCCCGCTCAAGGAAGTGACGGCCTCTGACCTGCAGTCCCTCATCAATGCCAACCGTGAGCACACGAGGATATGCGAACAACTGTCCCTTGCCCTGAAACAGATATACAAGCAGGCTATCAAGGACGGTATCATCTATCCGCTCAACATTGCTGAGGGGCTGGAACTTCCAAAGCACAAGAAACGCGAGATGAGGTTTATCTCCGATGACGAGATGCGGCTTATCATGTCCTGCCACCTGTCCGATCAGGACCGTCAATATGTCGAGGTGCTCCGCAATACCGGCTGCAGGCCGTCGGAGGCTCTGGCGCTCATGGCTCAGGATATAGATCTTGATAATCACGTGATACATGTCCAGCGTGCATTTGAGTACGATGTTAACTCTCCTGTGGTCAAGTCTACCAAGACGGGAGTATGCAGGGATATTCCGATTAATGACAGGTTTTGCAGGTTTCTGCGGGATATGAACATAACATCAGGATATCTGTTCACGCGTGGCGGTAAGCCGTTCACCCGTACCATGTACAAGAAAATGGCAGGGCGGATATTAAGGACCATTAATGCGGCATTCGGCGGCAGCTCTGCAGCCGATAAGCTGAACGGCATCACCATGTATTCATTCAGGCACACTTATGCCACGTTCCTTTATTATCACGGTGTCAAGCCGGGGCTCATCAGCACGAAGAAGGCCGCGCAGATCATGGGGCATTCGGAGCAGGTCTTTTTGTCCAGGTATACGCACATAGACGACAGTAAGGAACATCTGCAGGATATCGTTGAGCTGCTGCCATAATATTTCAATGGGTATTTCGGTTGAGAATTTGCGTAAGGGATTCTGAATAAATTCCGAACAGCTTTTCACGTATGGTTTTAAAGCCATACGTGATTTTTTTATTTTTATCTTGCCCCAATCTTGCCCATATCTTGCCCAAAGGGGTCAAAATTGCCCCAATCTTGCCCATTAAAAGGGGGCGCTTTCGGCTGTTTTTGGCTGCTTTTAACTGCTGCCTTTTGAACATAAAAATAGCGGAAAGCCTTGATTTTATAAGGTTTTCCGCTATTTTCTAGGTCATGCACCTTCAGGGGCTCGAACCCTGGACACCCTGATTAAGAGTCAGGTGCTCTACCAACTGAGCTAAAGGTGCAAACGCGATTATGATTATACGAATCAGATGTCCATTTGTCAACACTTTTTTAAAAAAAATTCAATTTTTTTCAAGGCATTTTTTTCATGCTTTTTCATGCTGGATTATATTAATTATTCTCCGCCTGTTATATCTCTGCATTACCACGAACATCATGTCTATTGCCGCCGCCACTAGGGATGTAATGATAAATACGGGATAAGATCCGAGCCATATGCCAGCTGCAATTGGGAGAAAGCTTAAGACAGCTATTGTTTCATGAACCAGCTCAGCCTGACACATCGCCTGAACAACTTCATCCAATGTATGTAACCTCGGATCAAATAGCGAGCTGTCGTAAGTAGGCATTTTATTTTTCCACTTCTTTACCTTTAGTTTTTCATATACGTCCATTTCCCATTGGCTCACCTGATACCAGTGTCTCCGATAATTCGCTTTATTTTTCATTACCGAGTTAAACACCAGCCCAGTCAGCAATCTCATAACAAAGTGATAAGAAATCGTTCCAAATGTAATTACAAGCGTAAGTAGTGTCTCGCTGGACGTATACCTATACCATACAGCCATGGCGGCGGTTATAACCAAGAATATTATTGTGATCAGTTTCAAGTTCCTTGCCAAATCCAATTCCTCCGCTAAGTTTTTACCACTAAAGTGAGAAATTATCCAGCTATCATTTTCATAAGATGCATTGCCTTTGGAACTTGTAGTATAGACAGCGCGTATAAAGCTCCAGCATCAATTCGTCTAAGCCCTAAATTCCATGCAGAACGCCTTATAATTCTCCGTCTCGCAATCCTTGCTCAGTACAGCATACTCTATCGTTTCGAAATATCCTGAATATTTTGTCTGCACCGTCTTAAATGCCTTAGCAACAACTGAAGGCGAATTACAGAAGGCGCCGCAGCCAAAGGCTCCCAGTATAAGAACCTCATTTTCATCAGCTATCGCCGCTCTGAATATACGTTCAATTCTTTTTGTATGAAGTTCGTATAAGCTGTCATTGTCAATCTCCGCCGCACTATTTCCTGCAAATGGATTCATGCTATTACTCGGGATATTTCGAAGATTTGGCGCGGCACATGTTACTACATTCACATGATACCAATCCTGCTCATCCATTCTTTCAGGGGAAAGAAATATCGCTTTTAAATACAATCACTCTCGGTGTATACAGGCAATCATCATTATAAAGAGGATTCCCCGCTGCCCTATGTGGCTTATAAAATCGACTCCATATAGTACTTTCATTCAAGCAAGGATACAGCGTGCTGCATCTGCATAAGCACTCTTCCTGCGCCGAACTGCCATGAATGACCCCACCGCCCGGATTCGTTGCTGATGCAAAATTAAGTACGCAGACCTTTTTCCCAGCCCTCGCATATTCTGACGCTGCCTCGAAACTTCCTTTTTTCGAAACAACCGTTTTAGTATGCCGCCTCGTGTCCTCATGCACTTCAATTACATCTGATTCCAGATATAATTTCTGATTTTTAATAGATTCAGCTATAGAATGCTTTAATACGAGATTACTCTCCATCAGATCCATTGAATCCCTGAATATCTCTATATTCTTTTCTCTTTTATCAAACATAAGCATACCTCCGCCTGATATTTGCTTTTTTATAAGGCAAATATCTGCAGCTATTCCAAATAGCTACAAAAATATATGTCATCATTTCCTAATCTGATTTTTAACAGCCAGCACAAGGCCTGCCAGCATTTCAACAATCGATAGCCCCAGCAGAAGACCCGAGATAAAGTCTTTTACATCAGAACCTCCTACCGTTGCTGACAGCGCACTGCTCGCGATGCCAAGAACAATCAGCACTGCTCCTGAAAGAACCTGTCTGTGGTGTTCCAGTTCCTGCGTCCTGCGCAGCAGATCCAGAATCTGTTCATCATATATTTGCCCGTTATCTGGCACAGCATCCTTGCCTTCAATCAGCTCAGTCAGTGTCACATTCAATGACTCGCAGAGTTTCTGAATGACACTATAGTCAGGCATGCATTTGCCATTTTCCCATTTTGAGATAGTCTTATTTGACACGCCCAGGATCTGTGCCAATTGCTCCTGTGTCAGATTCAGCCCGTGGCGTTTTTGTGCGATATAATTGCCTATCATTATCTGGTTCATTGGAATTTCCTCCTGCTTCTCTGATGCCTAAATCATACCGCAAACCAGACAAAACGGCTATCCCCGATGAGTAGAATCTGCGTGGAATCCCACACATTCCAGACTGTCTTTTGTTACCTTGCATTCCAAGAAAAGAATTTCAACACCAGCATCGACTGCTTCCTTCATAGCTTGTCCAAACTCAGGCTGGATCTCTACATTTGGACGGACCAAACGAACGCCCTCCATCTGAATAACAAAAGCCAAATAGCATTTATATCCGTGAGCTGATGCAGCAGCCATTCTTTTACCACAACGTTAGGCGCCTGCGAGTCTATGTTGATAAGGCCAAAATCGGCTTTTTTCACCGCAATCAGATCATATTTTGTCTTGCGGGCAGGATTGTCCGACACGGCGAGATATACAACCGCTCCATGAATCAAAAGTTCCTTACAACGGCCTGTATTCTTGACATGAACTGTATGGATACTGCCTTCTATCTCAACATGTGCCACGAAGCGATTCGGTCTGTCTATGAAAATTCCTGCTACAACTTCTCTATATTTCATAATACTTTAAAATTTCATGTCTTATCTCCGACTGCAGGACAAGAATATAGCTTGTAGAAATCTCCTAATCATAAGTTTCCTGACTCTTCCTACATTTTTTACTTACAGGCTCTGCAGCTGTCTTAGGATCTGCTCCGTTCTCCTGATAGCTTCATTTACCTGACTTCTGGCATTATTGATACGATCCTGCACCAGCCAGTCTGCTACAAATCCATCAAAAAAATAATCTGCAAATGTAAGAAAATCATTTGTCTCGATATGCAGATCACAGGCCATATTTACGTCATTAAGTTCCCTGCTGAAACTCTGCAGATCATATCGGGCCTGCTCCATGTATTGCTGCGCTCTGTCCATCTTAGAATGTTTCACCATGGTGCTTATGAACCCACCGCCAAACAGATCCACCATGCCCCAATTCTTCGCGCTGTTCAGATTATCCTGCGCGCAGCGCAGGCTCTGCAGCGCCCTTTCTCCAGCTTCAATAGCCTCTCTTTTTTCTTTATTTATGTCGTATGCCATATGATTTTACCCTTCCTCTCTCGGAAAGCCGTTACAGTTCATCTCATTCCACCGGGCATTCACGGCTTCCATATCCTTCTTCTGCATAATCCGATTGCGGTCGCTTAATATGGCCAACATTTCATCCGCCACATCCTCCATAGGAAGCTTCTTATAATGTGACAGATATCCGATCATTCTCTGTGCTGTCCAGTCCGTATTCAGATTAAGCGTGATCTGCTCACAGAACTCTGCTGGATAACCACGCCGCAGCATGATCTCGTAAAGTTCCATGCTCTTTGCTGTTCTTGGTTTCATATTGCCCCTGCTCCTTGTTAGTAACGCTTTGCTTCATTTCTTTCAGGAATCTTTATGTACATGGTTATGCAATAATTTCAGCATTTTATTCATGCCATCTGTTTCAATAATAAATAATCCATAATTTTTCACTGCTTGCAAGCGCAAAATTGATTACAAATTCACAAATTAATAGTACGCTAACGCACGTTTAAAGTCAATCTGGCCGCAACCGGCCAAAATTAATACCATGCAAACCATAATATTCATTTATTGCAGCATTGTCCATCTCGCATATTGTGATTGATTCCTGGCATCATTTCTGAAATTATCGACATTATTTCCGAAATCGTTGACATTATTTCCGAGTTAAAGCATACTGCGTTTGTATTTTTATGCTATTTGAAGGGGCAATTGAAATGGGAAGACAATCGACCAAGGAAAACAAGACTATTTACCAGATCTTTAGAGAAGAAGCAGGATTGACCAGGTCCGAGGCTCAGGATCTGATGACGGCTGTTTCAGATTCTAAAATCGAGAAATTCGAATACGAAACGCAGGAACCCACACCATATGACATCGTTCAGATGGCCGATGCATATAAGCGTCCCGACCTGTGCAATTATTACTGCTCTCATAAATGTGAGATCGGTCGCAGATACGTCCCAGAGGTTGAAATCACCGATCTTTCGAGTATTATTCTCGAAACTATTGCCAGTTTAAATGAAATCAATCCACTCACTGCCCGTCTGGTGCAGATCGCACGGGATGGTAAGATCACCGATGACGAGATCAAGGATTTCGCCCTGATCAGCAAGAAGCTGGATGAGATTTCCCTCGCAGTAGACTCCCTGAATCTATGGATAGATAAGACTGCCAGTGAGCGAAATATTAATATTGCTCTGTTAAATGCCGAGAAGGATAAGCTGAAATAGCATACTCTATAAATGCACCGTATTAGCTGCAATTATCGAATTGATATATTCACAGGTCTCTTCTTTTATTCCTACCTGCTCAGCAATTACCGAAAAGCCTGCAACTGATGCAGAGACCTCACTGATTATATCCTTGCAGCGACGTTCTTTTATCCCCATCTTATTACCCGCTTCAAGTAAATCCACCAGTCCTATTTTCATCGTCTTTCCATTTACTGTCATCTGATGTGCTCTAAGCCACTTATTTGCCAGATTGTATGAAAAAGTAATATCATACGCTGGTGAAAGTGACCATTTACCTGTTCTGTCCATAATAAATGAAATATTCTTAACATGGTCATCCTGGTTAACTGCAATGCAATTAAAGACCATTCTGCGGTAGAACTGCTCAATCTCTTTATAAGTAATTCCCAATTTCTTCATATACATGGCAGCAAGCTCATATCCGCAAGCTTCAGGTTCCTGATAACTTATATGTGCTAAAGCTCCAAGGGACTGCATATGAAGTTTCTTGCCATCCACACGATCAAAACGTTTCGTCATAAAATGATGATCGCCTTCGCTTTCGTATATCCTACACTCACTCATTGTTATGCCTGCGTTTTTTGCCATCAGATAATAAGCATATTCTATTAAGGTGTATTCCGGTTTATCTTCAAGTCCATGATCGCCATTTTTTGAAACATTATCAAATTTCATTAACCAATATTCATACCCTGGGCCTAACTGTGTCTGTCCAGATCTTACTTCACCCGTCTTCTCATTCCAAGCTATAACTGCTTTTGCTCTGGCTCCTCCTGCAGAACTTCCAACCTGTACCAGCTGCGCATAGGTCAGGTTATTATCTGATTTCAAAGATATCACTTCCCTATTAGTTAATACTTCAGATGCAAATCTAACCATTTCTTTCACATTGATATTATCATCTATATCCTTGATATCCGTACTTGCCGGCACATATTCAAGTGCACCCATTCCGCGCTTTCCCGTATAGCAAAGCCTGTCAATCGCCGTAAAATCCGACAGCGATTTTCCCAAAGACATAAGCCACTGTTCTACGACAGCATTGCCAAATCTGTCAGGAAGAGAATCAGCCACTAAACCTGGCATTCCATAAAATGGTTCTCCTACAAGAGCGGGAAATTCATATATATTCCCTGCAAGAGGCATACGAAGCGGAGATACCTCAATACCGCTTTTCAAAAAATTCTTATCATATTCAAAGGATGCATACTTCTTTGTAATATCCTGATGAATAATACCTATTCTTGTTCCCCATAAATAAACCTCTGCTGTATCATTCACTATTCATCCCCCCACTTAAATTCACTCTTTTCTGTCCTTTTCCGCACTCTTTTTGGTTTATCATCTGTTTTTTTAAGATAGAAACTCGGCCTTTTAGTTTGATCTGGTACCAATAATTCTATATTTTCTCCAAGATCTAAAGCCAAAAGTATTTTGAACAAATTATCAACCTGCACTGATTCTCCCTGTTCCAATCTGGATATACTTCTCTTGGAAACACCGGTTTTGTCTTCTAAATCCTGCTGTGTCATTTCTTTCATAATTCTATAAGTTTTTATTTTTTTGCCTAATTCTTCAATATATTTCCGGCAGTCTTTTTTCTCATTCATAATATCGCGCCACTTCTGTCTATTTAGTGTCAAAATTATATATTAACCCGACATATTTGTCCATTTAATCCTTGAGCGAGTCTTGTCTCTCAGCCTATGATCTCAAGGTTTTTGAATCGCATGGACGAGACTACATTGAAGCAACTGGACAGGATAGCACGGATATGGATCCTGCTCCATCAAGCACCATTCCTTCTTTGTAATATTATAATCTCTAGCCTTTCCAGCATATTTATAAATGCTTTGAAACAGCCTATGGTGTTCTGACATAAGCATGTGTTGTGACATCTTCACCGAAACAGTCAATTTTCTATAGAATATTCTCAGGTTTTGACATGCGGCCTGTCCAGCCTAGACTTTTCGCCCACTCTTTATAGAACTTCTTTTTATCCAGATCCGAACCATTGATCGTCTCCAGAAATTCGCAAAAGCCGCCGATTCCTCCGACATCGTCCACCAGATTCATGCCATCCCAAGCAATGCAGACTGGCCTTTGCTTCCTCATGATATTCTGAATCCGCTCCAGTTCTTCACCAAACACTTCCCGGCCAAACGCATCCTGATAAAGCGATATTTTTCGAACAAAATCGTGTTTATCCCGAAGCAGATCTCCTTCTTCATTTCTTGCAAAGGTGCTCCTGTCATACCAAGCATTGGTACAGGTCACCCTTACCTCCCATCCATCACCGTAATCGTAGTAATAAAGCAGCGAGGATAAGGCTGGAATCGGTTCCGGATCGTTATCTATTAAGAGGTCGCCAAGCTCCCTGTCTTTCTCCTCCATTTCTTTGAAGAATGGAATGGCATCATTCGAAAAGCTTCCGTCCTCGCTGAAAAATGGTTTGGCCTTTTCTGCAATGCTCTGCAATTCATTATTCAGCTGCACGTATTTTTTGATTGCAGCCTTCTTGGAAGATTCCGCCGCTTTTAACGATGCTTCTTTCTGAGCTTTCCATTCAGCCCAGTCTATCTTCTGATTTGGCGTAAGCAGAATCCGCCAGATGGCGTTACGCTCTAACAGTTCCTCACATTGGCCATCCATAATCACACCCCAGTTTCTCTGATCTGTGGTTTTTTTCCTGATTGCTGGAAATCGTTTCAGAAAATCATCCGCTTCCCGCTGTGCAGGAAGATAATGTTCACTGATTCCTTCATACACATAAGGACCGGTATATTTATCCCGCAGCCATGATTTGAAGCTCATGTCTTCTTCATAATCATCATCCCAGTAGATATCCTCGAAATCATCACTCGGAAAGCGGAAATACATACCCACCTGACGACTCCATTCCTTTACAAGGCCACCCTCTGTCATCTTTTGGAAGTCTTCATCATCCGGTACATAGCTGTGCAGATGACTGTTCTGCCAACCAAAAGCTTTCATGATAGCATAGTGCAAGCCATGCAGAGTCATATTTCCAGGAACGATAAAATCTCTGGATATAGACTCCTGCATCCGTCCATACTTACGCATGACCTCCTTACATTCTTCATCAAAATATCCCATATCCAGTTCCAGATGAAGTTGCAAAGCCAGTGGTATCTGCTTGATAGCCACTTCAATATCATCCCAGAGCTCCTTCTTTTCAGCCAGAAGGCGCTCCTTCTCTGCCTTTAATTCCTCCATAAGGCGGCGCTGTTCTTCCAGCGCATCCTGGTTCTTTTTGGATTTTGCTTCTGTATTAGTAACCTGGTTCTTAGCCGCAGTCTGCATGCGTCCGCGGTACTCCTCGCTCCGGATTGCCTCATTGCTGCGATCCTCACCGCCGTACTGACCACGGCTATAAGGCATATAAGATTGTACATTTTTCTCGGAAATCACAAGCTTGTCTGCGATCTGTGAAACCGTCAGCCCCTGTTTCATCAGTTCTGCGATCTGATCACTGGTCTTACTGTGCCAGAGGCCTTCCGTGATCAGAACCCGGCGTACCTTGATCGGATATGTGCCAAGTTGCTCTGCAGTCTTCTTAACAGAGCTGGTTCCCTTATAGGTATCTATGATCTGCTGATATAATTCATCCATGTGTGTATGCCTCCTCGTGTAAGTGTAGGTGATCAACCTATTAATTATGATTAGACTATACAATGCGGATTTGTTTGTGTCAACCTTACCTTGTCTAACTTTAAAACCAGTAGCCTGTTTTTTCCAAATCAAAACCCTCCGGACTGTACTGCATTCCATATGTCAGATTAAATATCTAACGTTTGGATGCCTCCAGCCCGGAGGGTTCTTTCGTCCGCCTCAACGGCTTATTTTAATTATTACCTGCCTGCAAGCAATGCTATTATTCCACCTACGACCAGTATCGGCAGCGCCAGGTAGACCAGACCACCTGCTGCCAGTCCAATCAAGATCACTGGGAAAAAGATGACGCAGCATAGGAATTTCAAAATCCCCCATGACGCCCTAAGTCCGAAGACGATGCATCTTCCAATGAATCCAATCAAACAAATAGCAAATATTATCGTTAACATGATATCCTCAGTTCTCCTCCTTTTGGCTTATAAAGCCCTCTTGTCAGCCCCATTATAGAAGAACCGGACGGGCAAATACATGGCAGGATTATGGAATTTATCAGACTTAATTCTCTGTTTTCGCGGAATCACCTGCAGGAATATTTGAAAATCGTTGACGCTCTATAAATGCATCGTGCGGCGTTGCATGATACGGATTATTTGCAGACAGATATACTAGGTGTAATACTTGAATGATGGGGCAGAAAGGAATGTCTGGCCGGATACCCCTCCCGTATTTAAAGCCACATTGTAGACAACCATTCCATAAACCATGACGGAAGCCATAATGACTGTGAAAATAAAATCCTGAAACTTATTTTTGGGCATAAAAATATCCTCCTTTGTGATGGCGAATTCATGCGTTGTTCGTTATCATCCCCGGAGGATGTGCGTTTCCCATCGCATACTGCTTTCCTTCAAAGAGATTGTATGCTTCCAGGGAAAATGTAGAAAATGTTGTAAATC
>CAVARE010000083.1:0-10811 GCA_963591145.1 Anaerotignum sp.
CGAGAAAACAATCAGCGTAGGCGTTTTCGAACAGTTGCTGCACGCCGAGGTTCACGGCACGAAGCAATCTGCATGTTATTCATGAAAATTACTTCAGCTTCGTCATGCCCAGCGTCGTCTTGCATACTACCTTATCAAGGAGCATAAGCGCTGATGGAAGGAAGATTATTACGCAGATCATACTGATGATTGCGCCACGAGCCATCAACATACACATTGAACTGATCATGTCGATGTCTGAGTACATAGCAACACCGAATGTTGCTGCAAATAATCCTGCGCCAGATACGATGATCGATGGAATAGATGTAGCGAGGGCAGTCTTGATAGAAGACTTCTTGTCGCCGCCCCTGATTCGCTCCGACTTATATCTCGTAGTCATCAGGATCGCATAGTCTACGGTTGCGCCCAACTGGATCGTACTGATACATATTGGTGCGATGAATGGAAGGCTCTGTCCGAAGTAGTGTGGCAGACCCAGGTTAATGAATATAGCCAGCTCAATGATCGCAATAAGGATAACAGGAAGCGTGATGCTCTTCTCAACGAGAAGTATGATTATGAATATTGCAATGATTGAGATAAGGTTTACAACCTGGAAGTCTGTATCAGTGATTTCGATCATGTCCTTAGTACATGGAGCTTCACCGATCAGCAGGCCGCTTTCGTCATAATTCTTAAGAATTGTATTCAACTCATCAATCTGGTTGTTAACCTCATCAGATGCTACCGAATATTCAGAGCCGATCATCATGAGCTCCCATTTGTCACCCTTCAGCAGAGAGGTTATGGACTCAGGCAGTATATCCTCAGAGATTCTTGAACCTACCACAGACTCAAGGCTTAAGACATATTCAACGCCATCCACGTCTTCCATCTCATCAATCATGGCTCTTACATCGTCTGTATCCAGATCGGCATTTACCAGGAGCATATGAGTTGATCCAACATTATATTCATCAGAGAGCTTCTGATTAGCAATCTGGAAATCCAGGTTATCAGGAAGGCTCTCAGATATCTGATAGTAAACCTCACTATTTGTCTTAGAATAGCCATAGTAAGCAGGTGCAACTAAGAGACAGAAGATGATCAGGAAGACAGGGAATATCTTAATGATCTTATCGGCGAGCTTGTCTGTGCCGCTGATAAGCGGCTTATGCATAGTCTTCTGCAGCGGCTTGTCAAATATAAGTATGAGAGCCGGCAGGACTGTTACAGAACCGATAACTCCGAACAATACACCCTTGGCCATTACGATACCTAAGTCAAATCCCAGAGTAAATGACATGAAGCACAGTGCTATGAAACCGGCGATTGTTGTAACTGAGCTTCCGATGACACTGGTAAGAGTTTCCTTAATGGCAACTGCCATGGCATCATCGCGTCCCAGGTTATTTTTAAATTTCTGCTCATTATATGTATTCCACAGGAAGATAGAGTAGTCCATGGTTACGGCGAGCTGTAATATTGCGGACAGCGCCTTGGTTATGTATGAAATCTCCCCGAGGAAGAAGTTGGTTCCGAGGTTAAGCAGTATCATGAATCCTATAGAGACAAGGAACAGGATTGGTGCTAACCAGCTGTCCAGGAATACCAGCATAGCGATAACTGCCAGAACAACGGCGATAGCTACATAGATAGGTTCTTCCTGCTCACACAGTTCCTTAAGGTCTGCGACCATGGCTGACATACCTGATACGAAGCACTGCTTACCGCACAGGCTTCTGATATCGTTGATTGCCTGCATCGTCGTCTCAGCAGATGTTGATGAATCGAAGAATACAGCCATCATGGTTGAGTTTTCTTTATTAAATGCGTCATACAGGTCATCCGGCAGCATCTCCATTGGGATCGAAAGATCTGCGATCGAGTTATACCAGATAACAGATTCAACGTGATCGACCTCTTCAATCTGAGACTTCAGTGATGCGACGTCATCATTTGACATATCCTCAACTATAATCAGAGAGAAGGCACCCTTGCCGAACTCGTTGAGCAGCTCGTCCTGACCTATAACCGTGTCGATGTTGTCAGGCAGGTAATTGAGCATATCATAATTGATCTTGGTGGAAATCATGCCAAATACCGCAGGAATCATAAGCAGGAGCGTTATGACCAGAATGGGAATACGCCATTTGACAATCTTTTTTGAAAATTTCATAAAACTTCATTAACCCCTTTCATTAAATTCTCCGTCTATAACGTCGGAGTATTGATTTTTTATTATTTTAACTGTGCTTATGACAACACAGAGATTGAGAAGGCCTTCAGCCAGAAGTGAGATTCCTAAGAAAACAGTCAGGATCACAGCACTTTCTGACGGGCAGATGACGATGAGAATACCGACGATGCCGGCGATTATGGCCAGCACCAATATCATCCACCAATAGCTTATGCCGAACTGGCGGGTATCAAGAGCAGTCTTAATCTTAAACAGTCCCTCGGCCAGAATTGTGATGCCGATGAGAGTTAAGAATACGTTGATAGCTGCAAATGGTCTGACCAGAATTATTATTCCGAGCACAAGCATTAATATTCCGAACTGCAGATCAAATTGAAATGCAAGTCTGTATAAATCCTTCGAAAAATATCCAGCGATCTTGCCGATGCCGAATATGATCAGCATGATTCCGAGTATAGGAGTAAGTATCTGTAATGAAATTGTTGGAAAGATTATAAGTAGTAAGCCAAAGGCGCACAGAAGCGATGACAGTATGATATATCCTGTTTTGGCTGCCTTAATAGGTGTAGTAGAACGAATCTTCATGATGAACCTCCTTATTTTGATCGTATATATAAACTCGCTTGCCGCGTAGTATTTTTATTTACGGAAAGATATTAGAAAAAAAGTGCCTAGTCCTCAATGGACGAAAAAATGACTATGCCTGAAAACCAGACACAGTCATTAAAATTGTCCAAAAATTAGACACGTATATTCAATTTGATGAAAATTCGGACAAATTAGATACATTTGCCCAGAATTTAGGCAAATGCCAGCAAATGCCTAAAATTATTGTCACGACTTCTTCTTATCAGAAATATTGCTGATCATATATTCCAGCACGCCCTTCTGCAGCTCGCAGGTGCGCTTGGTATCGGCGATGATGTCCCCGGGCATCTTATTTTCCAGCCAATAGGTGACAGTGCCGAACAGCTGGCATACATAATATTTGTGAATGACCGCGGCATCCTGGTCGTTTAGAGGCTTATCCGTGGTGATGGATTTCGCGAGAACATTCTTAGCAAAGGAATCCACAGTATAATTGCAGACATTCCACAGATGCTGCTCGAACAGATCGCGGCTGGCAGAGTTGAAGATATTAAGTGCCGCGCGGCGATTCTTAAGTGCAAATGTCAGTGCTGCCTCAAATGCGGTTTCCAGCGAATCAACAGAAGGGAAGTTCTTCATGATCTGATCTGTCTCGTCCTTGACGATGGTCTCCAGAAGATTCGGAATATCCTGAAAATGGTAATAAAAGGAGTTTCGGTTAATGCCGCACTTTACCACTATGTCCTTAACCGTAATCTGATTCAGCGGTTTTTCATTCAGCAGATCTATAAAAGTATTTTTTATTGCCTGTTCAGTGAAATTAGCCATATTTCCATTGTCCTTAAGAAAAAATGTCGAGATCGGATTGCGAGAGTGCATGGCACAGAACAATCCATGTAACCATAATTTTGGGCTTTTGATAAAAATATCCACAGCTGATGATATAGCCAAAAAATGTGGTTGTCAACAGGTTTAAAATGATAATCAGCCTGATGATTATGGCCATTTGACTGGAATAATCCGCAGTGAGGTGATACTATGACCGTGGTCACAAGGAATCCTGCAATTATGAAAGCTGCTGGTTTGAACAGGCTCATTAATTGCAGCGGCGCATGGCCAGAAGTCTTAACGAAAATGATCTATATAGAGCCATATGTAAGGCAGTTTAATGATTTGTCGATTTACTTACCAGGCTCTGGATAGACAGCATGCAAGAGGAGATACATATGGTTGAGAATAGTATGATATCAACAATAGTTAACATAGTAAAAAGCTGCACGCCTATAATGCTTGAGGCTAAGGATATAAGCGATAATGTCGAGGCAAAAGAAGGCCATGGCAACTTCGTCACAGCATTTGACAAGAGGATGCAGGCGGCATTGGAAGAAAAACTGGCAGCAGCATTTCCAGATGCCCAGTTCCTGGGGGAAGAGGATGAGTCGAGGACGGAGGCAGATCTCTATCATGGAATGGTATTCGTCATCGATCCTATCGATGGCACATCGAACTTCATGAATGGCCTTAATTACAGCTGCGTGTCTGTCGGTGTCGTAATAGATGGCAAGAGATATGCCGGTGTTGTCTATAACCCTTACAATGATGAGTGCTTCACAGCAGAAAGGGGACAGGGCGCATATCTGAATGACAAGCAGATCCACGTGTCTAATACGGACCTGGCTCACAGCCTGGTGCTCTTCGGAACGGCTCCATATTATGAGGAGCTGTGGGACAGAACATTTGAACTGGCTAGAGATTATTGCAGCCGTGGCATGGACTTAAGACGCAGCGGCTCCGCAGCACTGGATCTGTGCAATATTGCATGCGGCAGGGCAGGATTGTTCTTCGAGCTGAGACTGCAGCCGTGGGACTTCACCGCAGGAATAGTCTTAATAGAAGAAGCCGGCGGCTTAGTAGTAGATGAGAATGGCCATGAGCTGCCGCTATTCGAGGCCAGCTCGATATGGGCATGCAATAGTAAGATTGGGGAATAAATTTATAGTTATATTTCTTATAGAAAAATTCTCGCAAACTGCATGAAAGGTCGGAAATGAGACGTTTCCACAGCAAATTCGATAAATAAAAGTTATCAAAAGACAAGAACATATAGAAAATGTACCAATATTTTCAGCCCAAGTTGTGTAAATGGAGAATATATTATTTCTTTTTGATATAAGTTATAATTGCTTCATGAAATTGAGGGGAGGCTGGAGCTGTGCTTGCAAAGCTGAAAATGAGGTTAGATAAGAAAGAGGAGCTGTCGTGGCAGATGGCTTCTCTGTTTCATGGTATGTTGATGGAGCTGCTGCCAGAGGACTATGCAGCTGAGCTGCATGAATCTAAGCGTCACCCATATACTCAACATATTGAAAAATATGGTGAGGATTGGTACTGGATTGTGACAGCCTTGAATGAAGATACAGCAAATAAAATGTTAAAGGGCGTATTGATGAATCTTTCTGAGTTTGTGATAAAAAAACATCAACTATCAGTACGTATACTTGAAAAAACTTATCAGGAAATGTCAAATCAGGAGCTCGCACGAGCTTTTTATCAAGAACAAGCAAATCGCTATATAACAATACAATTCGTTACGCCTACCGCGTTCAAACAAAATGGCAGATACATGAATTATCCTGACATTCGGTCGATATATTCTAATTTAATGAACAAATATGATGCTTCGAACGCAGAGGAAAGCATGAAGGATGAGGACACTCTGGAGCAGCTTACAGAAAAGACAGTATTAAGTCGCTATGAATTACGCAGTACAGTTTTCTGTATTGAAGGAATAAAAATACCGGCATTCATTGGAAAAATGACATTGCGAATAGACGGAACCCAGACGATGACTAACTTTGCAAATATGCTTTTTAATTTTGGACAGTATTCAGGAATCGGAATAAAAACTGCGTTAGGTATGGGTGCGATTCGGCTTTTAGAAGGAAGGTCTGATGAAAATGAAAGATAAGCAAATAAAACTTATAATCGGAAGTCTATTACATGATATAGGTAAGATCGTATATAGGGCAGGCGATGGCAGACAGCATAGTGTCAGTGGATACGATTTCTTAAAGGAATTGGGATCATCATTTGACGAAGAAATCTTGAATTGTGTGCGCTATCACCATTCGATAAATCTGAAGCATGCTTCAATCAGTAACGATGCACTGGCGTATATTACATATTTTGCGGATAATGTGGCAGCAGCAATGGATAGAAGGGAGAGTTCAGACGGCGAGGATGGCTTTGATAAAAATGTCGCACTTGATAGCGTTTTTAATATTCTTAACGGGAATAATGGTAAGGCACATTACGAGCGGAGAATGTTGAATCCTAAAGCAGAAATTAACTATCCAACTACAGAAAAATGTTCGATGGATGAATCCTTCTATCAGGATGTTGCAGCTCAGGTCAAGGATAATCTTAAGGGAATTGAGATATCAGAGGAGTATGTTAATTCGTTGTTGTCAGTATTGGAGGCGACTACAAGTTATATTCCATCATCAACCAGCAAAAGGGAGCTGGCAGATATTTCATTGTTTGACCATGTAAAGATGACAGCGGCTGTAGCGGAGTGTTGTTATCAGTATATGAAGGAAAATGAAATTTCTGATTACAAAGAATTCCTTTATAAGGACAGCACCAATAGTCTCTGGGAACAGAAGATGTTCTTGCTGTATTCAATGGATATGTCAGGAATCCAGAGCTTCATCTATACTATAGGAAGCAAGGGAGCATTGCGCGGGTTACGTGCAAGAAGTTTTTATCTGGAGCTTATGATGGAGCATATTATTGATGAGCTGCTTGATAAATTGAATCTGTCAAGGTCGTGCCTGATTTATAGCGGTGGAGGTCACTGCTATATGCTGCTGCCCAATACGAAAAGAGGAAAAGAAGTAGTAGATGAACATAACAGGGAAATAAACGGCTGGTTTCTAAAGAATTTTGATATTGCTTTATATGTTGCCGATGGCTATGCAGAGTGTCATGCGTCGAATCTGAAGAACGAACCACAGGGAAGTTATAGTGATTTATTTAGGACTGTTTCGAAGGCCATATCTCAAAAAAAGACACATCGCTATGGGCCGACCGAATTGATAGAATTAAATAAACGGCATATAGCAGGACGGGAAGAATGCTGCGTGTGCCGAAGGATGGCGAAAATAGATAGTAATGGAAGGTGTCCGATATGCGCAGCACTTGAGAGCTTGTCTGGAGACATTTTATACAAGGATTACTTTATTATCATGATCATGGGTGGTGAAAGGAATGAAGCCTGCTTGCCATTACCGGGTGATAAGTATCTTGTCGCAGGCGACAAAGCTAAATTGTTGAGATTAATGGACAGCTACAACTACGTGAGAAGCTATACGGTAAATGATGCATGTACTGGCAAGCATGTGACAACAAAATTATGGGTAGGCAGATATACAACGGGAGATACCTTTGAAGAACTGGCGCAGAAGGCAGAGGGAATAGAAAGAATTGCTGTGCTTAGAGGAGACGTTGATAATCTGGGACAGGCATTTGTAAGCGGTTTTAAAGATACTGCAAATGGAAAATATGAAACGCTGTCAAGAACATCAACATTGTCCAGACAGCTGTCATTGTTCTTTAAGCTTTATCTTAATAAAATCCTTGAAAAAGGTAATTCAAGCAGGTTTTCAAAGGACGAAAACAGACAAGCGTGTATCGTATATTCTGGAGGTGACGATATCTTCATTGTAGGAGCTTGGAATGATGTGGTAGACATTTTCATTGATACCAGAAACGCCTTCGAAAAATTTACAGAAGGGACACTGACAATATCAGGTGGAATAGGAATATATGATGCCAACTTCCCTATAAATCGAATGGCTTTGGAAGTAGCCAGACTGGAAGATTATTCCAAGGAACTGGAAGGTAAGAATGCTATTACACTTTTTGACGAGACCGGTCGATATGAATGGAAGACATTTATTGAACAGGTGGTGGATGAAAAATACCAGGCCATCTATGATTATATGACGTTAACCAATGGTAGAGGAAAGGCGTTTTTATATCATTTGCTGGAACTAATAAGAGATAACGGCACGAAGTTTAACCGGGCTCGATTCGTATATTATTTATCCAGGATGGAACCAGATCCAGACGCAGATGAGGATGAAAGGAATGCATATAAGCTATTTTCGGAAAAAATGTATAAATGGTCACTGTCTGGGGATGAACGCAGGCAGGTGGTGAGTGCGATTTATCTATATGTATATATGCAGCGAGATAAGAAAGGGGCAGAGTAAAATGAATATAGGGGAAAAGCGAAAACTGGTTATCAATGAAGAAAATTATGTAACTGAAGCGGAGAACGCAATAAAGAAATTGATAGCAGAAAAGGATCCGAAGTACAACAAACCACTTCCGTTAGTTACGACTTCAAAAATCAGAAATCTACTTGCAATGGTCTCTGATATCTACAATGATGTGCTTAATGTCAAGGATGAAAAATTATCTTCCGAGGTAATAGGAAGAATTAATTATATGAAGCTGAGATTCTACTATGAAGCAGGAAGGGAAGAGACAGTAAAGCGATTATTGAAGACAGCGGGTGTGTTTGATGTTATTGACGGTATCGGAAATAGCCGAAAGAATTACATTCTGTTTAGCAGATACATTGAAGCATTAGTAGCATTTCGCAAATATTATGGTGGCAGAGACGAGTAGGAGGAAAAGTGATGTTCGCAAAAATAGAAATTACAGGTACGCTTGAGGTTAAAACAGGACTGCATATAGGTGGTAATGGTGCATTTGCAGCTATTGGAGCAGTAGATTCCCCAGTTATTCGTGATGTAAGAACGGATGATCCGATTATTCCGGGAAGCTCATTAAAAGGTAAGATGCGATCTCTCCTTGCTAAAATGTATAATACTGATGCAGCTGCAACTGTAACTGATGGGGATGACGAGAAACTGACAGCATTATTTGGATCATCAAGAAAAGGAAACGTACATGTTGGACGTTTACTTTTCTCGGATATGTTTCTTACTAATAAGGATGAGCTGAGAGACCTTAATATTTACAGAGCTACAGAGGTTAAGTTCGAGAATTCCATTTCCAGGAGTACAGCTGTAGCCAATCCGAGACAATTAGAGAGAGTGATCAGAGGGGCAAAATTCGGATTAGACCTTATGTATGAGTACAAGGATGATGAAACCATGCTGCAGGATTTCAAAATTCTAAAGAATGGATTTAAGCTTATACAGTATGATTATTTGGGCGGCAGTGGTTCGAGAGGATACGGTAAGGTTGCCTTTGATGATATTGACTTAGAAGTGGTTATTGGTGATATAGATGACGATGTAGTAGAAAAATGTAGGGAAATGCTTTTGAATCTGCAAGGAGATTACCATGAACTATAAAATTTATAAGCTTTCATTTACAACATCTGTGCATTTTGGAACGGGTGTACTTAATGAAAGTGCCACTGGTTTATGCGCAGATACACTTTTTTCGGCATTATATATTGAGGCAATGAAACTGGGAATTGCAGAGGATTTTTATAAGGCTGCGGATAGCAATCAATTATTTATATCAGACGCTTTTCCGTTTGTTGATACTAACTATTTTCTTCCAAAACCTATGACCTATGTGGAACCTAAAGAGAATGGAAATTCCAAGATAAAGAAGCAGTATAAAAAGCTTAAGTATATACCAGCCGACAGAATGAAAGATTATCTTCAGGGAAACGTAGATCCTGCAAGCTGCAGCCTCCATATGCTGGGTAAGGAGTATAGCCAGGTAATGGCATTTGTTCGACGAGAAGAAGTGGAAGAGACGTTACCGTATAGGGTTGGAAATTATCTGTTTAATGAAAAATGTGGATTGTATGTTATCGCTGCATTGGAAAATGAAGATGTGCAGTATATGCTGGAGGATCTTTTCGAAAGCTTGTCATATACAGGGGTTGGCGGTAAGCGCAGCAGCGGCAAGGGACGATTCAAATTTAAAAAAGGCAAGGACAGCGAAAGCATCAATGAAATGCTCAAAGCAAATACCGGACGATATATGCTGATATCATCGGCACTACCTAAGGCGGATGAAATGGAGAATGCCCTGATGAATGCCTCGTATCTTATGCAGAAACGATCTGGATTTGTATATTCTGAAAAGTATGCTGAGGATCAAATGAAAAAACGCGATTTGTATACGTTACAGGCAGGCTCTTGCTTCAATCATCAATTCATGGGCGATATATACGATGTTAATGAAAATGGAGCACATGCGGTGTATCGTTATGCGAAGGGACTGTTCCTGGGGGTATGAGTATGCAGAATTATTTAAAAGAATATCAGATGAGGATAACGGCGCTGGCTCCTATTCATGTTGGAAATGGCATGAAAATTGGGAAAAAGGAATATATCCAGCAAGGAGCAACGCAGCCGGTAATTGTTCCTGATACAGCTAAGATGTTTTATACGTTGCGTCTTCTAAAGAAAGATCGTGCATATGCAGATTTTATGCTGAATGAAAGAAGAATGGGACTCGGGCAATGGCTGGAGGAACAGAAAATCTCAAAATATATTGATTCATGGAAACGATATAGCATGGATGCAGGTGATGCATTCGTCCGTAAAAGTACAGGCAGAAGAGACGCTACGCCTAAGGAAATAATGTGTTTCGTGAAAGACGCATACGAGCAGCCATATATTCCAGGAAGCACGTTGAAGGGAATGCTGAGAACAGCGCTACTGTGTTGGAGAGTTTATAAAAATCAAGATAGATACAAACAGGAGTTAATGAATCTTTCGCGTGCAGCTGATAATGGAGGTTCAAGAAAGACATATTTACAGAGGGAAACAGATGCATTGGAGACGGCTGTATTTCACACTCTTGGCAGAGATGACAGAAAGCAAGGTAATGCTGTCAATTCCATAATGTCCGGATTTGTTGTTAGCGATAGCAAACCAATCTCAGAAAAACAGCTTATGCTCGCACAGAAGATAGATTATGATATGTTCGGTGATGAAAAATGCCTTCCTATACTGAGGGAGGCAATAATGCCTGGAAC
>CAVARE010000084.1:0-9497 GCA_963591145.1 Anaerotignum sp.
GATATACCCACAGCGATGCGGTCACCATCTTCAATCATATTGTAATCATCAATTGCCTGACGAGCCAGGCTCATTAATTTTTGTAAATTCATGTCTCTTTTTGCCATTTAGTTATGTATGCAAAACAAAAGCTTCGAAGGAGCGAATATGTGATGCTTAAGTATGCAGCAGTACCTTATAATAACTGATTTAGATTAATGCATCTCGGGAAAAAAGTCAACTTTAACGCATAGATATTATGCAAAATGGCCCCAAAATCACCAGATAATTTCACAGCACGGTCAACAATTCTTTAAAATATTCAGGAAGTTCAGATTCAAATTCCATATATTCATTTGTTCTAGGATGATTAAAGCCTAAAACTTTCGCATGTAATGTCTGACCTTCAAGCATCTGACCATTTAATTTGTATTCTGATAAACGTCCGCCATAGTTTGTATCACCTAATAACGGATGATGAATGCTGGCCATATGAACTCTTATCTGATGAGTCCTTCCTGTTTCAAGCACGCATTGTATGTATGCTGTTTTGTTCATGTTTCTTATAACTTCATAATGAGTAACTGCATGCTTGCCATTTTTTTCGTTTATCGCCATTAATTTGCGATTATTAGGATTTCGTCCGATTGATCCTTCGATTGTACCTGTATTATCTTTAAAATTGCCAATGCAAATTGCGTGATATTTACGTGTTATAGAATGTATTTTGAACTGTTCGGCAAGGGATTTATGCGCGAAGTCTGATTTGGCACAAACTAAGACACCAGACGTATCCTTATCAATCCTATGGACGATTCCAGGCCGCAAAATGCCATTTATACCAGATAAATCATCGCAGTGAAACATCAATGCATTAACAAGTGTTCCGCTGTAATGACCTGCAGCTGGATGAACAACCATTCCTTTGGGCTTATTAACAACGATGAGATCTGAATCTTCATATAGTATATCCAGCGGGATATCTTCTGGCAGAATCTCCGGAGCCTGGTTGGCAGGAACTTCGAATTCTATCGCATCATCAGGCTTTACCTGATAACTGGATTTGACAAACTGCCCATTAACGGTCAGGCGAGATTCCTTGATAAGCTTTTGAATATAACTTCTGGTCAAATCAGTTGACATTTCAGCAAGAAACCTATCAATTCGAAGCCCTTCATATTCATCTTGTACGCTATAAACGATTAAACTCATGATTTGTCTGTCTTTTTGAAAAATAAATGGAAATTCTTATCTTCTTTATAAAAGAAAATGAAAAATACGACTAAAACAAATGCCGATAATGTAACACAGATGTCCGCTATATTAAATACCGGAAAATCGATAAATTTGAAATATATAAAGTCGACTACATATCCGTAAGCAATTCGGTCGATCAAATTACCGATAGCACCTGCCGCAAGAACCGAAAAAATATAATTGATGAAGATCATATTTGAGAAGGTTGTTGGCTTATATTTATCACCACAGGTTCTGCAATATTTCTTAAGACTTAGATATATAGTTATTACAAGCGCAACCAGGAAAACAAATACAACAGCGGTCAGAACATAAAAGAACCACTGCTTATTTTGAAATATTCCAAATGCAGCTCCATAATTTTGCAGGTAATGAAGAACCACACTGTCGCCAATAATCTTTATATCGTCGTGCCCATTCAGACAGGTAACTGCAAAATGCTTTGTTAATTGATCCAGGCAAATTAATGCAAAAAACAGAATAATCTGTATAACAATATGAAAATTTATCTTCTTTTTATATTCGTTCATAATAATTAAATAGCTGCCTTCTCAAAACTGAAAAGACAGCTTACAACATACAATTTTATAAAATTTCAACTGCGGAAAACACCGCTGTATCAGTTTTCCTTCTATAGTGGCAATCTTTCTTTCATTACTTGAAATGCATTAAAGCAATGGAGAACTAAATCCTGATAAATCAAATGAACCGTCAGTATTTCCACCATAAAGCTCTAAGAAATCACCTGTGATATTAACTGAATGAGGTGTTGCAATGAAGATATAATTTGAAATTTTCTGAAGGTTTCCATCTAAAGCATAGCAAGCGCCGTATATGATATCGATAATTCTCTGGGAAATCTCAAGATGTAAGCCTTCGAAATTAACAACAACAGCCTTACCTGCTAACAGAGTTTCAATTATCTCCTTAGCATCTTCAAAGGCTGATGGCTTAATTACGCAGACCTCATTGTCATTAAATCTTGAATCATCAGTATTTCGAGTTGATCTGGATGAAGATGCTCTGTTACTTCCGATATTGCTTATAGGAGCTTTAGCTGGAGCAGCAAAACGTTTTTCCTTTTCTTCAGAAGCAGGGGCAGATTTTCTCTTGAAGAAACTACTCTTCTCTTCTGGCTCATCAATTTCATCTTCGTCTATTTCATCATCATATAAATCATCATCGTCGTAGTCATCGTAATCATCATCTCTGCCATTAAATAAATTCGTAAGTCTTTCTGAAAACTTTCCCATTTTCGTGTCTCCCTTAATATATTATCTTCTACTATAATCTCTCTTACCAAAAATACTGGTTCCTACTCTTACGATGTCTGATCCTTCGGCAATTGCAGCCTCATAATCGTCGCTCATGCCCATAGAGAGAACATTCATTTGTACATTATCAATGTTTCTGTGTTCGATGTCAATAGATAAATCTCTCAATGCTTTAAAATATTTCCTCGACTCCTGCTCATCATGACATGCAGGTGGTATGCACATAAGTCCGTTAATATGAACATTTGGAAGTAATGATATTTCTTCTATCAATGAAGCTGCTTCCGAAGCGTTGATGCCGCTCTTTGTATCCTCATTTCCGATGTTTACTTCTATAAGTATCGGCATACAGATATTATGCTTTCCAGCTTCTTTATCTATCACCTGAGCCAGTTTTAATGAATCAACCGAATGAATCATACATACTTTATCAATGATATATTTTACTTTGTTAGTCTGCAAATGACCAATCATATGCCATCTTATATCTGAAGGCAGCTGGTCATATTTTTCCAGGATTTCCTGAACCTTATTTTCTCCAAAGTCTCTCTGACCTGCGTCATAAACCTGCTGTATGTCTGATGCCGGATGCGTCTTGCTTACTGCAACTAATGTGACAGTCTTGTGAAATGGGCTCTTAGCTGCTGCATAAATAACTTTATTTTTTACTTCGTAATATCTTTCAATTTCCATCTTCTTCAGCATCCTTATAATCTACATAAACCTGATCATACATTATTAATCCGTTGTTTGTATTGTCACTGATTATATAGTAATTGCCATTTTCTCCGGTAATATCGACAAATCTAAATGATGTCACCCTCGTATTAGTATCATAGGAATATACACCCTGTATTGAGTCTGTCATACCAATCTCAAATTCATAATCAGAATCCTCCCTCAGTAAAACATCCCCGCTGCCGATCACACCATTGTCCATGCTGATATAACAAAATGTGTCTGTTTCCTTAAGAATATCCACATTACAAAACTGTGCTGATTCTGTTCCATCAGACATTATCGATTTGACGAGAAAGCCAGTTGAATTCGTGCCGCTTTTCGTCTTATATTCCCTAGGAATTACATAATATGACTTACTTGTTACTGAAGTCTTAGGAATCATTAATCCAGACTCAGTGTCATCCTCAAATGATATCTGTATATATCGATCTGAGGCATACCTAACCATATATTTGTCTAAGGTTATAATTCCATAATAATTGCCATTTCTGGTAGTAAGTTCAAAATCAGCATCTATGGTTACATCATCCTTGAGAAATTTAATTGTGACCTCATCAAAATCCTGAAAAATGTTAGGATCGGAAACTTGAATTACCAGATACCAGTCTTCGGATGTGATAACCTTATAGACGGCATCTCCGGCTGCAACATAATCATTTGACCTGATGATATTCTTAATATAATCATTTTTTCTAAAGCATGATGCATCAAAATTATCCAATGTGCATGACTCGAATCCGTCTGTATAATGAACAGCTATGCCTGCCAGTTCTGAGTTGTATGCCGAATAAGAGCCAGAATAATAAACAGTATTATTTGCAAATACATTACTGTTTATGCTTTCCAGAATCTGCGAATCAATCTGGTATCTGAACTGATATGTTGTATAGAAGTCAGAATCACTGTAGGATTGTTTGAATTCGTTTAGGGATTCTGCTATGTCATCATAATCGTTCTCATTTAATATGGCCTGCGTTGTGGCTGCAGTTTTTAACTTCGATGAGAGTTCACCATTTTTATCAATCAGATATGTTGACTCACCTACATATACCGGAGTCTTGTCACCGACATAGAAGCTGACATAACCAGCTGCGGGGGTAGTTACCACAGTTTCTGATCGTATTGCCAGTGCGGTATATTGACTGTCAAAACTACTCTCAGTACTTGCTGATGTTACCTCAAATAAATCATCATTCCGATTTAAAATAAAACCAAGAAAATAAACAACAAAATATAGGATGAATATAAAGCATATAATCATTCCTATATTTATGTGTTTATTATTCGATTTGTATTCAATAATTTCAGGTTGCTGATCTGACATTAGAATGACAGTTCCATGTACTCTTTAAATCTTTCATCAAGTGTATCAGGATCTAATGAAAGGCTTACATAGAAATTAACGCCCAGTCTTTCTGATAAAACAACAAGTTTATCAAGAGCATCTGAAGGATCAGTATCTTCAAGACCAGCCAGTGTCAGGAAACTATCAAAATAGATAGACTGAATATCACTATTGCCAGATACAAGTCCGCAAATAAATCCCATGAGAACCTCGAAATTAGGAACAGGATACTCTATTACATTGATAAGACGAATATTTCTGTCAAGCTCGAACATGTGCTTTGAATTCTTGTCAAGGTAGATAACAACACCCTCTGAACTTTTAGCTTCAGCATTAGCTTTATCCAAAATATACTTTGTCTTTCCTTTTCCCTTGGCTCCTGCAATTAATTTAACCATTTTTGTTTCCTCCGTTGTCTTATTTATATAAATCGCGCCAGCTTAAGTCTCCTCTTTCAATAGCCAGTATGAGAATTTCAGCCGTGGCAATATTTGTAGCTACAGGTATATTGTTAGTATCACATAAAACAGTGATGCGGTCATAATCGACCTTCATGCTGGTAGTTTCAACCGGATCTCTGAGAAAGATGACAGCATCTAACTGGTTGCACTCTATCTGTGCAGCCATCTGTCTTCCGCCTCCTAATTGTCCCGGTAAAAATTTATGAATGGACAGGTTCGTGACATCCTCTATCATCCGCCCTGTATTACCAGTTGCATACAGATCGTGTTTAGCAAAAATGCCCTTATAAGCGATACAGAAATTCTGCATCAGCTCTTTTTTTGAATCCTGAGCTATTAATCCGATATTCATGCTCAACTCCTATATCACTAATTTCTTCTTAAGTCCTACATTGAGAACCATGCCAATGCCTATGAACAAAGTTACAAGTGAACTCAGTCCGTAGCTGACAAATGGCAGTGTGAGTCCTGTATTTGGAAGAATCATCGTAACAACGCCTAAATTTATAAAAGCCTGCGTTCCAATCAAACTTCCATATCCGATGGCAATACATTTGCCAATATTCTCACGTGCTCTCAGTCCTATCCGAAAACATTCTACCACAATAAGTGCTAAAAGCACAATGGTTACAAGCGAACCAAAAAATCCGAGTTCTTCTCCAATAATGGTGAAAATAAAGTCCGTCTGAGGTTCAGAAATAAATTCGGCATTCTTAACACTTGTTATGGAATTATTATTAAGTCCCTTTCCTTTCAGAGAACCGCTTGCAATTGCAATAATTGAATTTTCCTGCTGATAACGTATCGTTTCTGCAACTTCATTGTCCTTGTCATAAAATCCTACCAGACGGTTGTATTGATATTCAGGAATGATATTCTGATCCGCAGGAAGTATGATTATCAATGCAGCTACTATGGCCACAACAGGAACAAGTATCAGCAGTACCCTCTTGATTATCTTGCTGCTGATGCCTCCGACGATCATTATAACACAAAACATTGCAAAAATAACTATAGATGTTGAAAGATCAGGCTGCATTAAAATAAGTGCAATCGGGACCAGAAAGCAAATAATGGTGAAGATAAAAAACTTCACAGATGACAGCGACAATCTGTTATATGCAAGCAGTGATGAGAAAAATATCAACAGCAATAATTTCGTGAGTTCGGATGGCTGAAATTGTATGCCGCCCACCTCTATCCATCTTCTGGCGCCGCCATGCCATGCTCCGGCAAATTTTACAACCAGCAGCAATATCAGATTTATTAGATACAGCAGCCAGTAATATCTTGCGAATATATCGTATCTTATAAGTGCCATGATACACATGAGCACAATGCCGGTTCCAAGTCCTAATATCTGCTTGCTCACAAGCTGCATATTACCGCCTGTTGCTGAATAAATCGCCAGAATTCCGATTACTGATAAGGCAACACAATAAAAGATGAGCTGATAGCTGCATGATTTATAATCATAAGATTTCAAATCTTCAATTATGCGTTCAAATTTCTGCTTCATTTGATTAGTCAGTAACTCCTTCTAATTCAATTTCCTTGGCGCCGCTCTCAAGAATGTCATTAAGCGAGGTATATCCATAATAATAGTTAATACAATCATTTGTAGTATCTGCAGCATACGATGAGGATCCGCCGTTTCTGATGGTACATGCAAATGCAATCTCAGGATCATCATATGGAGCAAATCCAATGAAATTGGAATGATTAGACCTGGTAAGACTCTCCTGGGCTGTACCTGTTTTTCCAGCCAATGTGATAGGTGTATCTTCAAATATCCAACTTACAGATCCATCGGTTACAACGCCTCTCATGCCGGAATAAATGCAATCCCAAATAGTATCTGAGAGTTCAACTGTATTTGAAATCTCAGATTCTACTTTCAGGATAGTATTTCCTGATTTGTCAGCTACCTTATCAACTATGCTGAGCTGGTAATTCTTGCCTTTATTTGCAATGCAGTTAACGTAGCGGGCCAGTTGAACAGTTGTAAAACCTGATGTACCCTGTCCGATCGCTGTACGAACGGAGTCAGTTGAAGAAAATCTAGGCGCTGTCTCTTCTATCTCGACGCCGGATTTCATATTAAGTCCGAACTGGGTTGCATAATTCTCAAGAATATCAAGACCCTGCAAACTGGTATAAGTTCCATCCACCATACTGAGCTGATAACCTACAGTATAGAAGAAGTAGTTGCAGGAATCAGTTATCGCACCTACAACATTCTCATTCTCATGGGATTCCGGATAAATCCAGCATTTAGGGGATGGTGTAATCTCAGTAAATGTGCCCTCGTCATATATGTAAGTGTCAGTTGTTATGACACCCTCATTTAAACCTGCAGCAGCCGTTATCGGCTTAAAGGTAGAACCAGGTGCCGTAATTGCCTGCGTTGCCTTGTTGAATAATGGAGTTGATGCATCTGTATTCAATTCATACCAATAGTCAGAATCAATTGAGCCTGACAGCTTGTTATTGTCATATGACGGATAGGAAACAAGAGCCTTTACCTTTCCTGTACTGGTATCTGTAACCACGATAGAACCTGAGCATGGATCTAAGGCTACCATGGCAGGCGTAATAGTAAGATTTTCAATCTGCATTATTACATACTGATATGCAGATATCTCACCGGCTTCAAGGGATGCTTTGGCATCATCATCTTCGAGCTTGCCCTGGTCATATAGAATCATGCAGATATCATATGGATCGATCATTTCGTTATAGATCATATGATAATATATGAGTTCCTGGAAATCAGTATCGTCAGTTATGCTGTCTATCAATTTAGTCACAAGAGCATCATAGATTTCCTCTGATGTGGCATATTTTTGGGATGAATCAATAAGTGAAACATTTATCCAGTTTTCTGAAATAGCATGTATCAGAAATTCTCTAAGAGATATCTCTTCGCTAGAAAATGCAACATAGGTCTCATCCGTTGTATCTATGAGATCCTTGTCCAGAATACCCTCTGTACCTAAGAAATCATACATTTGATACATATATTCATTAAATTCAGTAGAGAGTTCATTTGTAGGAACTGATTCGGAATCCCGTAAAAGGTCATTTAGCTTATCTAAAACTTCAGTTTCATAATTTACAAATGAAGAATATAACTGCTGCTCTCTGTCTGAGGCATCAGGATTTGAGAAATCCAGAGGTTCAATTACATTAGTAAGTAATTTATAGTAAACATCCTTCACAGGAATGTATACGATATCATCCGTATCCTCGCTTACATAATCCGCATTGACAATTCTTGCAACCAACAGACCTGCGATTTCCCGCTCCAATATTTCATAATACGCGATCTGCAGGTCTGTATCCAGAGTAAGATATAGGTCGTTTCCACTCTCTGATTTTGTTGAATCTATAACATCCAAGACGCTTCCCTTGCTGTCAACAAATACTGTTTCACTGCCCCGCGTACCCTTAAGATATGCATCATAAGAAGCCTCTATGCCTGTTTTTCCTACCACATCTCCAGCCTGATATTCAACGCCCAGGTCATTATTGTTAAAGCCTTCCAGCTCGCTTTCAGAAACATATCCTGTATAACCCAGGATTGATCCATAATATTTGCCCTGGTCATATACTCTCTTATAGGTTTCCTGAACGTCTACACCGGTCAGTTCTCCTCTGTTTTCCATAATGGCTGCCTGAGTATATTCATTTACATTCTCGGCAATGGTTGTGGAAATATATTTTTGGTATGCATTTAGTGACAAGGCATATCGTATGGTACAGATTTTTATGCGGTTTTCGAGATTATAGGTCTCTGAACTGATGTCAAATTTTTTATCAGAACACATATAGTCAAGGATCTCTTCAGCTGTATATTTATCGTAGCCATTACTATAGATATCAGTAGACTTCAATCCAAATACATTGCATAAGAATGTGATCATCGGGGTGGTCGGATCTTCTTTGAATCTGGCTGTACCATTGTCATATTCAATATTGAAATCATCAATGATAGAATCGCCATTTGACTCTATTATTTGGATAGTTTCATATACTATTTTGTTGATCGTTTCACCCTTCGTATTAGAGCTCTTGATCTCATCTGTCATAACAATAGAATATGAGAGTTCATTATGTGCCAGTAGATTGCCATTTGAGTCATAAATATTGCCTCTGGCACCTTCGGTATAAATAACCTTCTCGGCCTTTTGATTGAAGTTTTCCTGATAATAGTCAGACTTAATGATCTGAAGATAGAAAAGCCGTGCCAGAATAATGCAAAAAAGTACAACAAATACAGTGGCAATAATGGCTGTTCCGGATGTGAAAATTTTTATGAAGAAGTCCTTTATGGCTTCAATTATCGTTAAAAATCTTTTTTTCAAATTTAAAACCTGTTTAATCTTCTGGGATATATTTTAATCTTTCAAGCAGTGCCGATAACGGCTTATATAATAT
>CAVARE010000085.1:0-7581 GCA_963591145.1 Anaerotignum sp.
GGATCTGCTGGTATTGATCAAGTATCTTGCTGTTGAGGATAAGCTGCAGAAGGTGCTGGATAATCCGCAGGTAATTAAGACACCGGTAGTTCGTAATGGCAAGCAGTCAACGCTGGGATATCAGCCTGATGTATGGAAAGGATGGAGCTGAATCATGGTTAGAGAAATTATGCGGGATACCTTCTTCCTGGCACAGAAGTCTGTGCCTGCCACTAAGGACGACATGCAGGTGGGACGAGACCTCCTGAATACATTAAAGGCATACCGTGACAGTTGTGTAGGTATGGCTGCCAATATGATAGGAGTAAGGAAGAATATCATTGTAGTAAATATGGGATTCTATGATGTGGTTATGTTCAACCCCGTTATTATTTCCAGAAGCGGTTTGTATCAGACAGAGGAAGGCTGTCTGTCACTGACAGGCGTTCGTAAGACCGACAGATATCAGAACATTGAAGTGGAATATTATGACTTCGAGTGGAAGAAACAGTGCCAGAAGCTCTCAGGCTGGACAGCGCAGATCGTGCAGCATGAAATAGATCACTGTAATGGGGTTGTGATATGACGGCTATTACGAAGCAAATGTGGCGAATGTGATGGTATTTTAAAAGATCAGGGCGTGAGATGCATGCTGGAATGGAATCAGGGAAACCATTTTAAGAATCCGCAGATTAGGATGTCCAAGGCATTTGCCTGGGTGCTGGAGAATGGAACCGTATAGAGAAAACAAGGTGCCAGTTGCCTGACACCTTGTTTCCTTGACCAATGATCATATAGTGAGGTTTTTTATTGAACAATAAATTAATATGCGTGATATTCTGGTTCAATTACAGCATATTCTTTTATCAATTCATCCCAATTAGCAGGAAGCTCAATCTTAGTGCATGATGGGCCGCCGTGCTCTCCGCCGCCTGCGAAGTTAATGCAGGTAGCATCGTAATTAGATCCCGATACAACGATCATCATGTGATCCGTAGTCCAGAAGAGAGGAGCACTTTCTTCCTTTGTCAATGGAAGAACAACGCCTGCTGGTACGTGATTGTTATCATACATCCATCTGAAGTTAACATTGGCTGCGCTATGGCGGGCATATTGCTGAACATAGCTTAATACAGCCTTCCTGCTTGTGAATCCGTCACGGTTAAGTATACGGGCAAATCCAGGTGACATTACATAGCAGCAGCCTCTGTCCCATCCGCCATATGCACAGCGGTACATAGACTTGAAGCATGAAGCAGCATTGCCGCCGTGTCCTTCATAGCGTTCCTGACCCCAGAACATGACAACAGCGCTGTCGTCTTTACTGAGACCAAAGTCCATATGAAGAGGCTCCCATGGATTATCATCCTCAACGCGGTCGCCGATTGTGATACCCATACGACCCTCGTGTCCTACCTCGGCTTTGTCTTCTGTTACAGGACGTACGCCTGAGATATTCTGAATAATATATGCATATGCACGGGATATAGTTGCATTTGCCTTCTGATACTGGCTGAGTGCTGCACCGCCTGTGCCGATTCCGATCTGATTAGCTACCTTGCCGCTGACTGTAATGATAGGACACCAGCTGGCTACAGAGCATGTCCATCCCTCGAGGGCGATAAGCGGATCCACGCTGCCCTTGACTGCGGCGATAAGAACTGGCATATATGTAGGTTTGCAGCCTGCCATAACTGCGTTGATGGCGATCTTTTCCACCGTTGCCTTGCCCATCATAGGCGGCAGCTCTGCGACTACATAGTCAGCAGGAAGATCGGTTCCTCTCATCATTTCCTTAACAGCTTCTTCTGTAGGCGGGATGATAGGAAGTCCTGTGGTCCAGCCCTTCTTATAGAACAGGTCGCTGATTGTGCTTAAGTCTTCAACCTCAAATGGCTGTGCATAGCTATTGTCCTTAACATAAGGAATTTGTTCCTCGGCTGTAAGAGGCTTGCATAATCCGTCAACAACCTGATTCAGTACGTTTCTGAGGTTCGGTCTGATGATGCCCTCGCGCACCTGTTCGTTTAGTTCAGGAACCCATGTAAGGTCAGCGATAGGTGTTGTTACGAATCTTAAGTTAGGGCACAGACGGGATGTGGCTGCTTTCTTGCCGACACCCAGGAGATCCTCCTTGCACAGCATAACGGCAGGTTTGCCGAGCTTCTCAATATATACAGTATTATAAGCATGGAACATGCAGCAGCTTCCAGCATCACCATAAGCCGTGATGACGCCGTCAACGTCCTCAAGCCATGCCTTTAATTCAGCATCAAATTCCGGGAGCTTGAAGGCTTCCTTAGTATCTCTCTTCAGCTGGATTGCTTTAAATTTAGTATTTGGATAGCGCTCCGCCAGAAGCTCTGATAAGATCTCCAGCATTACTGGTGAATGACCTTTAAAGTGTGCATAAAGGCCGATTGTCTTGCCATCAAGTGTATCAAGGCGAGGATTTAACAGAACAGGTGTCGAACTGTTAACTTCTGCCCAAGGACTATATATCTTCATTTTACTCCTCCTTAAAGTCACGAATTTCTATGATTATTATAGTTTTCACCCTGCGATATGTACAATTTTGATAAGTTATCAGTCCATTAAAAAAAACTATAACAAGCCGTGAGATTGTGTTATATTTGTAACGATTTGGAGGAAATTGAATATGGACATACAGAAACTTAGGGCATTTATGTGTGTGGCAAAATATCAGAGCTTTACCAAGGCAGCGGTTGAACTTTTTATCAGCCAGCCTGCACTTAGTAAGAAAATATCAGATTTTGAGAAGGAATTAGGAACGACACTGTTCATTCGTGACAACAGAGTGGTAGAACTTACGGCGGCTGGCAAGCTGCTGTATAACGAAGCCCCGGTACTGCTTAAGTATGGTGACGACCTTGAAAACAAGGTCAGAATGATGGGTGTTAATCCAGATACAAAATTAAGCATTGGCTGTACAGGCATTGAATACGGCAGGCTGATGCATTTGCTGTATAGATTCCGTGAACAGCATCCTGAGATATCCCTGTCGATGCACAGATATACAGCGGCAGAGATCAGAAAATGCATCGTAGGAGATCTGATAGATATTGCATTTCAAACCAAATTTGAAGTTGACCTTGAGTCAAATGTTGACAGCATTCCATTCGATGTAGACGATCTGGCGGTGGTAGTCAGCAAATTTCATCCGCTGGCCGCCGAGCAAGAGATCACTATGAACCAGCTGAAGGGAGAAAATTATATAGGCATCCAGCCGACGACGGATCATATACCATTTGTCAGAATGATTGATATGATTGCGGAAAATGGTTTCGAACCTAAGAGCATAATGATCGCTAAAAATGTGGGCGAGATGATCCTTAATGTAGCAGCGGGTGTGGCGGTAGGCCATCTGTTTGGTCAGACCCAGAATGTATACGGCGGATTGGTAAGCTACCTGAAGACGTCAGATTATAGGATTAAGCTCGAGATCAACATGGTATGGAACAATGCCAATAAAAATAAGGCAAGGAAGAAATTCGTTGATTTCGTAAGAGAAGAGAATAAGAAGATAGGATTAGAATAAAGTGCTTAGATTTAATACCGAAACTAAACAGCCGAAGTTATGGAATATTGCGATCTTGTCGGTTGCTGCAGCCATCGTAGTGGCAGTTCTGGCAATCATGGGAGCTGATGCAAATGCAGCAGCGATTGCGATTACGATAGATGTGTATCTGGCAGCAGTTATCGTCTGCCTTGTGACAGCATTTTTTAAGCAGATCCGATTTAATCCATATTCGTATAATACGATATGGTATATGGGATTTGCTATATTTTTGCTGTCGTTGCTGATCGTTTATGTGATCCTGGCTGTACAGATAGTAACAGGGGTAAATAGCTTCGCAGGTCAGAATCTGCAGCAGATATTGCATACCATGGTTAACTCGGCGCAGGCATATATATATTACACATCGCCATTTATTCTGCTATTCTCAGCGGCGCTGTGTATCTCTAATATCTCGCTTATCAGGCACGAGGGCAGACGATTCGTTAATCTGCTGGGAATTATAATATCGGTTCTGTTGATCGGCGGGATTGTGTTGCTCATGCTTTCTGAAAACAATGTGTCGGGAAGTGCTCAGCAGGTGAGAATCCACGAGCTGCTGGTTAATCTTTTTGCGGCCATGTATCTGTATTTTGAATGTATGATAATCGGAACGATCATTGCACATATAATTGTAATCAGATATCAGCCGAGCCTTGATAAGGATTTTATTATTATCCTGGGATGCGGAATCGCGGCAGATGGCAGACCGACACCGCTGTTAAGAGGCAGAATCGACAGAGCCATTGCATTTGCCAGACGGCAGAAAGAAGAAACGGGTAAGGACGTGATATTTGTTCCATCAGGCGGACAGGGACCACGGGAAGTCACATCTGAGTGTGCGGCGATGAAGGGTTATCTCCTGGAGCAGGGCATTCCGGAGAGTCAGATCATAGAAGAAAATCAGTCGGCAAATACTTTCGAGAACATGAAGTTCAGCAAGGTCAAGATAGATGCAGTAAATCCAAATGCTAAGGTGGCATTCTCAACCACCAATTATCATGTATTTAGAAGCGGACTGTATGCGAGCCGTGTCGGACTTCGGGCCGTGGGCATGGGCGCTAAAACTAAGTGGTACTTCTGGCCAAATGCATCTGTCAGGGAATTCATCGGCCTTCTTAGGGACGACATACTTAAGCAGGGATTATTACTCGCAGCGATTGTAGCATACTTTGTTGTATTCACGCTGCTGGCATATTAATGGAGAGAACATAAATGGAACGAAACAGACTGTATTATCAGAATCCATATATTCAGGAATTTGATTCGGAGATTATAGAGGCGAGAGAGGAGAACGGCAGATTCATGGCCGTTCTTTCTGAGAGTGCATTTTATCCTGAGGGCGGCGGTCAGCCAGCCGATCACGGCACGTTGATTGTAATAAAGGCATGTAAGGAACGGGGTGAAACGGATGTTGAAGTTACCGATGTGCAGGAGATTGATGACAAGGTATGGCATACGATATCTGAGCCATTGCCTGTCGGAACGAAGGTGCACGGAAGGATAGACTGGCAGCGCAGATTTGATCATATGCAGCAGCATTCTGGTGAACATATTGTAAGCGGGATGATATGCAGCCGATTTAACTGTGATAATGTGGGATTTCACCTGGGCGAGGATACCATAACGATTGACTATAATGCACCTATCACATACGAGGAAGCCTGTGAGATAGAGAAGGCTGCGAACCGGTATATCTGGGAGAATCATGAATTTGTCGAGCTCTGGCCTACGGCAGAGGAACTGAAAAATATTGATTATAGAAGCAAGAAGGAATTAAATGGCACAGTCAGGATCACGTCATTTCCAGGAGCAGATACATGCGCATGCTGCGGCACTCATGTAAGAAGAAGCGGTGAGGTAGGCCTCGTTAAGTTTATTTCTGCTAAACCATTCCATGATGGAACGAGACTGGAGCTGTATTGCGGCAAGCGTGCCATGGACTTTCTTGCCATGAATTATGATGCCAATAAGGAAGTCGCGGTACTTCTTAGCACCAAGGAAGTTAAGACACCACAGCTGGTGAAGAAGCTGCTGGATGAGAAGCTGCAGCTTAAAGGTGCCATGACAGCCCTTGAGGAGAGATATCTTAAGCTGCGTGCTGACAGTGTTAAGGGTCAGGCAGACGTACTTATTATCGATGACTGTCTGAACCCTGAGCAGGGACGTATCTTAGCTGACATGATCTCGGACAGCTGCCAGGGTATCACAGCCGTTATGACAGGCACGGAAGGTGCTTATAGATATGCAATAATCAACAAGGGCGCTGATATCACGGCATTTGTTAAGTCTATGAATGCAGCCTTAAATGGACGCGGCGGCGGAAGAAATGGATTTGCCCAGGGCTCATTAAATGCCGGCAGTAAGCAGATAGAAGAATTCTTTAACGGCGCAGAGCTTCACGGATGATGACAATTTTGTACTGCTGCGCAGACAGTAATTGAAAGCATTATTGATTCTGGTAGCACGTTAATGAGAACACAGCTGATCTTTATGGTTGGCTGTGTTTTTTGAACGGATATCCACCAGGGTATCCGATTTTGTTAGGATTTGTGTTGTGAAGACACGATTTGGATAGAGCCGGCGTCATAAACAATCGATTAATAGGTACTCCCTAATGTAAGCAGATTGATTTCCTTGTTTTATAAAAAATGAGGTTTGTATAAATGCGTTGGTATATGGTATAAATAAGCGTGGCGGGTTCATTCCTGCATTACTGTTATCAACAGGAGGTATCTTCATATGCCAAATTCTAGAAAAGA
Organism: Anaerotignum sp.; assembly: GCA_963591145.1. Classification (GTDB taxonomy): domain Bacteria; phylum Bacillota; class Clostridia; order Lachnospirales; family Lachnospiraceae; genus RGIG5612. Next base: position 6,319 of record CAVARE010000085.1, read on the forward strand.
AATAAACATGGAGTTGATTTAATCATAAATAACAAATTGTAATTATTTGGGAGGAAATAATCTATGTATTCATATCAGACACTTTATGCGCAGGATCCTGAGGTTGCGCTTGCAATCAAGGGCGAGAGAGACCGCGAGCAGTCACATCTCGAATTGATAGCGTCAGAAAACTTCGTAAGCCCGGCTGTTATGGCAGCAATGGGCAGCTGCTTTACGAATAAATATGCAGAGGGTTATCCTGGCAAACGATACTATGGCGGCTGCGAATATGCTGATATCGTTGAAAATCTTGCAAGAGAGCGTGCCAAGGAATTATTCCAATGCGAATATGTTAATGTTCAGCCACATGCGGGAGCACAGGCCAATACAGCTGTTCAGATATCTGTACTTAAGCCTGGCGATACCATGCTGGGCATGGATCTTAACAGCGGTGGACATTTAAGTCACGGCAGTAAGGTTAATATATCAGGTATTTTATACAATATTGCTTCATACGGCGTAGAGGAAGATGGATATATAGATTATGATCATGTACTTAAGATTGCCAAGGAGAGCAGACCTAAGCTCATTATCGCAGGCGCCAGCGCTTATCCTCGTGCAATAGATTTTAAGAAATTCAGAGAGATTGCTGATGAGGTCGGCGCCATCCTGATGGCAGATATTGCGCATATCTCAGGTCTTGTATGTGCAGGAGAGCACATGAGCCCGATTCCTTATGCTCATGTTACGACCAGTACAACTCACAAGACTCTGCGTGGACCACGTGGCGGTATGATCATGGCCAGCCAGGCTGTAGCAGATGAGCTCAAGCTTAACAGATCCGTATTCCCTGGCATTCAGGGTGGACCGTTAGTTCACGTTATTGCGGCCAAGGCAGTATGCTACAAGGAAGCACTTCAGCCAGAATTCAAGACTTATGCTAAGCAGATCAAGGCAAATGCATCTGCTCTGTCGAAGGCCATGATGGATAGAGGATTTACAATATTCTCAAATGGTACAGATAACCACTTAATCTTAGTTGACCTGCGCCCAATCGGTGTAACCGGTAAGGATGCAGAAACTAACCTTGATGCAGCAGGAATCACATGCAACAAGAATGCAATTCCTAATGATACATCATCTAAGGTTGTTACAGGCGGTATCCGTCTCGGAACTGCTGCCCTTACCACACGCGGCATGAACGAGAAGGATATGGAGACGGTAGCAGAGGCTATTAAGCTCGTTCTTATGGACAAGACACAGGCAGCAGTAGATAAGGCTTCA
>CAVARE010000086.1:0-7414 GCA_963591145.1 Anaerotignum sp.
TATATAGATGGTTACTGCTATTGGTTCGGTTCGGACGGCAGGATGTTGACTGGTTTGCAGACCATAAACGGCACATATTACTGGCTTGGGGATGACGGCAAAGTCCAGACCGGTCTGAAGGAAATAGAAGGCGTTACGTATTATTTCTACAATGGAACAGTTAGGACAAATTGTTTCAAAGTAGTGGATGGAACGGCATACTATTTCGGGGAAGACGGCAAACAGCAGACATTGGAAGAGGGCTTACAGGAGATAGGCGGATATACCTATTGTATAGATGCAAACGGCCAGCTTAAAACAGGTCTGCAGGAGATAGAAGGTGTTAAATACTATTTCTGGAGTGATGAGTGGAATTATGGACAAATGCTGACCAACGGTAATTGCTATATAGATGGTTACTGCTATTGGTTCGGTTCGGACGGCAGGATGTTGACTGGTTGGCAGAAACTAGATGGCAAATGGTATTACATCAGTGAGTCAGGAGAAATGGAAACAGGCTGGATAAATGTCGGAAACACCTGGTATTACATGAATGCATCGGGAGTAATGCAGACGGGCTGGGTGCATGATGGAAGTACCTGGTATTACCTGGGAACAGACGGAGCCGTGACCACGGGATGGCAGAAAATCAGCGGTAAATGGTACTATATGTCTGAATCAGGCAGAATGGAAACAGGTCTGATAGATGTAAACGGAACCTCATATTATATGAATGAGTCAGGTGTAATGCAGACAGGCTGGCAGCAGATTGACGGTACATGGTACTTCTTCAACAGCTCAGGAGCAATGCAGACTAGCTGGTTATATCGTGGAACTGAAGGCGGCAAGGCTGTCTGGTACTACATGAATTCATCAGGAGCGATGCAGACAGGCTGGCAGTGGATTAACGGAAAATGGTATTTCTTTAATGACTCTGGCAGAATGCAGATAGGATGGGTGAAAGTCGCAAATACCTGGTATTACATGAATGCGTCGGGAGTAATGCGAACTGGTTGGGTGCAAGTTGGAAGTACCTGGTATTATATGAATACATCAGGAGCGATGCAGACAGGTTGGCAGCATATAAACAACAAGTGGTATTACTTCAATACATCAGGTGCGATGCTTAAAGGAACGCAGCAGATAAATGGCAAGAGCTACACCTTTAACAGTTCTGGAGCCTGGGTTGCATAGCATGACAAAATAATTTGCGCAAGGTAGTTAATTATTTAACTACTAATATGAGCAGTTGAAAATCAAATGCAACTTTTTATTGATATCCGCAGATATGGGTAAATCATCTTAATGGGCAAATAATGTAAATAACATGATATGCATGGAAGGAGCCGTTCTTTAGGGAACGGCTTTTCTGATGTGGGAATGGTTTTAGCATGCATATCAATACTTGTTGCACAATGTTACAAAATATGTTAAAGTTCTCGTAATAATTTTGTAACATTTACATATTTAAAAAACAAGGATAATTTGATGAAGAAAATAATTATTTCAATTGCATTAATTATGGCAATAACCATGTCAAATATAATTATTGTAATGGCAGATATATCAGAAATGCAAGCAACATCGGATGATGAGGCGGTATATGAAATTGAAATGTATTCAGAAGTGATATCAGACGTCGAATGTACTGCAACAGATGAACAGATTTACGAGGAATTACAGTCGGATGACAATGTGACTCTTGATTCTACACAATGTGATGTTGTTAATGAAAGTGCAGAATATGAGGCAGAAAGTACAACTGATTATATGTATGAAATTAATGTTTTGGAAGATGATGCAAATTCACAAGATACTTCGATATCTTCAGAAAAAACATTTACAGATACAGAAGAGACAAATGAAACTGATGATAGCGAGAATTTGCAGGAAATCATCTATTCGAATGAGGAGGAAAATGTTGGCGAGATTGAGACGGAGGAATCTAATGAAGAAGCTCTCAATGTGTCAGCAGTGAAAGCTGTAAAGGCAGCAGCTTCTAATACCAGCATAGAAAATTATTATACAAAATATGGTGATGAGTATTTTACCAATCGCATGTATGAAACCTACGATAAGTCAACAAAAAAATATAATTTGACATATACAGTTACGATGAACGATGGCACTGTAATTACTGGTAATAAAGATGATTTGTATGCTAAGTTTGGTGAATATCCTGCATTTTCGCGTAAGGTTGAGTCAGCATCTGAGCTGATTATATATGAAACATTTATGGGCAAGGTATACTTCGTTAGATTTAAGGTTACCACACATATTCATACGGTGATAATTGATAAGGCTGTTGCAGCAACGTCGACAAGCACTGGACTTACGCAAGGGTCGCATTGCTCAATATGCGGTGATGTGATTGTAAAACAAGAAGTGATCCCTACGCTTTCTTCACATACTGGCTGGTATAACGCAGACGGCTCATGGTTTTTCTATGACAGTTATGGCGCCATGACGAAGGGCTGGCTGTATAGAGGCATGTCAAATGATAAACCTGTTTGGTATTATTTTGATAGCAATGGAGTTATGCAGACAGGCTGGAAGCATATAAATGGAGTTTGGTATTATTTTGAATCATCAGGACGAATGGCAATGGGGTGGCTTAAAATAAACGGAGCTTGGTATTACCTAAATGATGATGGTGCAATGGCTGTTGGTTGGAAGTCTGTCAACGGAGTATGGTATTACATGAATGCAAGTGGCGTGATGCAGACTGGATGGAACAAGGTGGGAAATTACTGGTATTATATGAACTCATCTGGTGCAATGCAGACTGGATGGAAGTCGGTAAACAATACCTGGTATTATTTTCATGATAGTGGTGTGATGGCTACAGGTTGGCTCTATAGAGGTACAGAGAATGGTAATGAAATCTGGTATTACATGAATGATTCGGGTGCAATAACATATGGTTGGAAGCAGATAAATAATACTTGGTATTTCTTTTCATACAGCAGTGGCAGGATGACCACAGGCTGGCTCTATAGAGGTACAGAAAATAATAAGCCTGTCTGGTATTATTTTGGCAGTTCGGGCGCAATGCAGACGGGATGGAGAAAAATAAATGGTGAAATATATTTTCTGGATAGAACCTCGGGACGAATGGCTACTGGCTGGTTGAAAGATGGCGATACCTGGTATTGCATGTTTTCAGATGGCACACTTATGACGGGTTGGCACTATATAGATGAGGCATGGTATTACATGAAAGGCAGTGGTGCTATGTTCGTCGGAACAATGGATGTGGATGGTTCAAGCTATAGCTTTGGAACGAATGGTAAGCTTTATAGAGTTATTAAGGATACTAGTAATAATGTAGTAGTTGCGAATGAATATGCACAGATGTCCACTCCTGATAGAAGTCAATTAGAACAGCTGTTATTGAAAAAATTAGATGGAGATGAGACAAGTGTTATTTGTTTGATTTCTTGGATGGAAGGAGAGGCGGATTATTCTGCAGATCCATATTTGGGCTACCTTTCTGCAAGTGCTGTCATAAATTCAATACTTGATTATCCTAGTATGTGGAAGGATGGGGCTGGATTTAGTACGATGAGCGGATGGGGCAGCTATTATAGCGAGTCTAAAGTGAGGGCAAGGTATGATAACCAAAATTTGATGTCTTCTACATTGAAGTCTATATATCTTGCATTGAAATATCCTGTGAGCGGAATACATAATTGCTACGGCTTGTATACGTCTGGAATGTATCCTACGTATTGTTACTATATAACGACTACGATCACAGCAGAAGGTGAACCGACAGCAGTATTTTGACCACTAAAAAGTATACAAAAAAGTAGTTGACGCTAATAAAATAATATATATTATACAAATATCACAGCAACATTGTGACAGAAAAATTGAGACCAATTGCAGTTTACAAGGAGAACATTATGGAAAGAAATAAGCATGTGGATGTGGCACGAGGAATTGCAATGATATGCATTGTATTGGGTCATCTGGGCAATTCGGAAATTAATCGTGTTGTTTTTACATTTCATGTTACGATTTTCTTTCTGCTTACCGGTTATTATACAAGTACAAAAACTTCAATTAAGGATTTTATAAAAAGAAAATTCAGAACCTTGATAGTTCCGTATGCAGTAACATGTCTCATGGTTTTGGCACTGGTTGTGCCGCTTAATACACTTTTAAATGGTGGGGAAAATAATCTTGGCAGGCTGGAACAGTATTTTTTCGCTTCACTTTATGGTGCTGGAGACAGTTACCAGGAACCATTTGTGATATATGAAATCGGGGCTATCTGGTTTTTGTTAGCTACGTTTTGGGGAACGATTTTTTTGAGACTATTATTAAATCTGGAACGGAGCTGGCTTCGTATATTGATCGTAATATCTATCTTTGCAGCAGCTTATTATAGTAGCTCAATCTGTTGGCTCCCATTTAGCATTCAGGCTGGAGGATGTGCATTGCTTTTTATGTACATCGGATATATCGGCAATAGCATTGTGCCTGCAATAAAAAACTTAGGAATTGAGATAAAAATAGCAATACTATGTCTGATGCTTTGGATTTGGATTGAATTCATATTTAATTTTCAGGGGTTCTGGCTCGTTCATTGCAATATAGGACGTGGAGCTGTGGATGTGATAAGCAGCATTTGTGCGTGCTGCTGTGTGTTGTTTATAAGCTGGCTTATATGCAAAAAGCTGAATTTTATTGCAAATGCGCTTGCATATTTGGGTAGATATAGTTTGCTTGTGTTATCAGTCCACCTGGTAGAACTGGATACAGTGTGGTGGTGGAATTGCGCAACAATGCTGTTTGGTAATGATATAACAGAAGCGGGCTACCTGTGGTTTAGGATTATAGGCAAATTTGCCCTAATAATTCCTTGTGTGGTTATACTCTCGAAGTGGAGATTTTCAAGAAAAATATTCGGGTATAGAGTGGACTGATGATGCCAATTGCCGTTAGGGAGCATTTTAAGTATCGAATTTTTTGACGGGTTATAAGGCAGACTGACAACTGATGGGAAGACTTTAAATGATTAGGAAAAAACTTATAAAGGACATAAAAAAGATAGTAATATTAGTAATCTCATTAATAATGTTAGCAGTGACGGGAATACCTTCATCTGCAGCAATGTTAATGGATGAGTACGGAATAGAATCTGTTGTAGGTGATGAGTGTGAGGCGAATGGCTTAGAGCAATTTAATGATGCCGAGGAACTTGACACAAGCGAAACGACAAATCAGCAATTAGCAGAAGAACAGGAAGAATGTCCAGAAATTTGCTCTTTAAGTTCGAATGTGGACAGCAATTCTCTCAATGAGACTGACTCACAATGCGAAGTGGCAGATGAGAACAAAATCACCACTGATATTGACTTAAAAGTGGAGGACGAAGCCTCTAACACAATAACTTCCGAACAGCTTGTGGGGGGGGATAACCTCAATGAAATGAAGAAAAAGGATGAAAACGAAAAAGAAAGCTTAGATACTGAGCTTATAGAAACGGCGTCTGATGATGAAATTGAGGAAGAAACTGGATCAGAAATTGAATCGGAGAAAGAGACACTAGAATATTCAACCAGTGAAACTACAGAGGAAATAAGCAGTGGATGGAAATTGATAGCTGATATTTGGTATTATATCAATGAATCTGGGGAGAAACAGACAGGCTGGAACTACATAGACAATGACTGGTATTATTTCAATGAGGATGGAAGTATGTGCCGCGGTGGCTGGAAAAACATTGACGGTAGAAACTACTATTTTTCAGATGGCGGAAGAATGCGTACTGGTTGGCAGTATATATCGGACGAGTGGTATTATCTGAATGCAAGTGGTGAAATGACTACAGGATGGCAGAAGATTAGCGGCAAATGGTACTACATGTCTGAAATGGGCAGAATGGAAACTGGTTTGATAGATGTAAATGGCACATTATATTATATGAACGAGTCGGGCGTAATGCAGACGGGATGGCAGCAGATTGATGGTACATGGTATTTCTTTAATAACTCGGGATCAGCGCAGAAAGGATGGCTATACCGTGGAACCGAAGACGGTAAGAGTATCTGGTACTACATGGATGAAAATGGAGCGATGAAGACGGGCTGGCAGGAAGTTAACAACAAATGGTATTTCCTTGACGATGCTGGAAGAATACAGATGGGATGGCTGTACAGAGGTATAGAGGACGGCAAGGATATCTGGTATTACTTGAACGCAGACGGAGCCATGACAATAGGCTGGCAGAAAGTCAGCGGTAAATGGTATTATATGTCAGAATCAGGCAGAATGAAAACAGGCCTGATAAACGTAAATGAATTTTTGTATTATATGAATGATTCAGGTGCAATGCAGACGGGATGGCAGCAGATCGAGGGTATATGGTATTTCTTTAATAACTCTGGAGTGGTGCAGACAGGCTGGTTGTATCGCGGAACCGAAGACGGTAAGAGTATATGGTACTACATGGATGAAAAAGGAGCGATGAAGACGGGCTGGCAGGAAGTTAACAACAAATGGTATTTCCTTGACGATGCTGGAAGAATGCAGACAGGATGGCTGTACCGTGGAACTGATGCTGAGGGTGAGATTTGGTACTATTTGGATGCTTCTGGAGGCATGAAATGCGGGCTGCAATATATAAATAATAAGTGGCATTATTTTGAAAGTAACGGAAGGTGGGTCAATAATTGGACATTTCTAAAAAATACAGGCAGTATGGTGCAGACCTCTGCAGAATTTGTTGAAGCACTGATTAAAATCGCAAGAGGTGACTATGGTAATACCAATTACGGAGATAAAAATCATGCTAATGGTGGTGGCAAGTCTATAGGCGCCTGGAACTCAGAAATAAATGCATTTATGTTTGACTGCTCTGGTGTGCTTAAAGCAGTTCTATGGGGATGGAATGGAGATAAGTCAGGCATATATGGAGGCGCAATTTACGAGTCAAACAAGGTACCTGATATTAATGATCAAGGTTTTCATGATGTAAGTGATATGCATGATATTACAGATATAAATGAAATTCCAATAGGCGCACTGTTATGGTATCAAGGGCATGTTGGCTGTTATATTGGTAGTGGTGAAACAGTTGAATGCACTGTTCAGGGAGATGGAACTGTTCAGTTTGGCACGATTTCATCGGATGGATCCAGAACTGTAAGCAAAACCGCGGTTGGAAAATGGAAACAGTGGGGTAAGATGCCGTATATTAACTATGAAATATCGACATATGTGTCATGAGTAAAATTAGCAACAATAAAAATGGTGATAGTTGAAATTAACGGCAGCCTATACGAATAGTTTTGGAAAACGAGTTAGATGAAAAAACATATCCAAAAATAATAAGACCCTCGACATTATAATAATGCTGAGGGTCTTGATAGAGGGTTTGAAATTTTTTCTGTAAATAGAAATCTTCTATGATAATTTTAAGATG
>CAVARE010000087.1:0-7302 GCA_963591145.1 Anaerotignum sp.
CGCTATATCTTAATATGGGTAAGTATAAATCTGGATTACAATTGCCTGAGTCATATTCATCTGACGAAGGATGAGCTATTAAAGCCGCATGACTGGAAGGGCAATCTGGATTTGCTGAATATCGTAATGATCGGAATCACGAACGAGATTCCGGAGCGCGATGAAGATTACGAGCTGCACCGCCTGATAGCAACACTGCTGTCCAGCGAATTAAAGGAACACGAGAAGTTAGATGACAAAGGTAGATACTTGGATTAGAAGAAGAGCTTTTCATGAAGAACTAAGAAGCTATGGCATGAAGAGGTAATGCATTAGCAGCTTTTATTTGGCAGGCATCTCTTAATAGCTCACAATAGCATTAGAAGATAAAGATAGCGGCACTTATGAGGGAATAATTGATGGCAGATAAGATAGAATATTGGGATATTTATGATGCAAATAAGCAGCTTACGGGCAGAACCATGCTGCGAAATGACTGGACCATGCAGCCAGGAGATTATCATCTGACGGTGCTCGGCGTGATCAGAAGGCCTGATGGGAGGTTCCTTATAACCAGGCGTGTGATGAGCAAATCCTGGGCAGCCGGTTGGTGGGAGGTATCCGGCGGCGGCGTTCAGGCTGGCGAGACATCAGCAGAGGCTGTAAGAAGAGAGGTTCTCGAGGAGACGGGAATCGATGTGGCAAATGCAGCCGGCGGATATGCCTTTACATATAGAAGAGACAACCCGAAGGAGCATGATAATTATTTCGTGGACGTATATAGATTCGACATGGACGTGTCAGAGACGGATGTGAAGATCCAGCAAGAGGAAGCGATGGGATTTAAGTTCGCGAGTCTTGATGAGATCAAGGAGCTGGCAGCAGAGGGCATTTTCCTTCATTATGACAGCATAAAACAGATTTTTGAGTGATGGTATAATTTTGATTTTGCCAGGCTGCAGTGCGGCAGCAATGTGTTGAGAAGATGAATACATACGATAGTTATGCATAAAATACTGAATTATGCATAATAAGATGCATAAAATACAAAATATTTGCATAAAGCGGCAGAAATACTTTGACAAATGCATGCAATAAGAGTATAAGTGTGCATATGCATTTGGACGCATAAGGGAGCTGCAGTTGCTGCAGCTCCCATGTTGACTTTTTGGAACACCTTTGTGGCTGAATAGTTACTGCATTTTGCAACTATTCAGAACCATGTAAGACTGCTTTCTGCGAATGCCTGCATTTAGGCAGGCAGGCAATTTTATGAGGTTTTCAATAGTTACCGCAATTTAAGATTAAAACAACTCACATATAAATAAGTAACCTAGAAGGACGATACACATGAACAAGGTATTTATTGATGGCAGCGCCGGCACCACCGGCCTGAGAATAGTAGAGAGATTAAGCAAGCGCAGCGATATAGAGCTGGTTAAACTGCCAGAGGAGCTGCGCAAGGACGCATCCGCCCGCAAGGACGCAATAAACGGCGCGGACATAGTTTTCCTGTGCCTGCCGGATGACGCGGCGAGGGAGTCAGCGGCCATGGTCGAGAATGACCATACTGTCATAATCGACACCTCGACGGCGCACAGAACAGCGGATGGCTGGACATACGGCTTTCCTGAGATCGGCGGCAGACGTGAGGCTATTAAGACATCTAAGAAGATCGCCAACCCTGGCTGTCATGCCAGCGGCTTCATCTCACTGGTGGCACCGCTTACGGAGACGGGCGTGATCAAGCCGGATACCAACATCTCGTGCTTCTCGCTGACCGGATATTCAGGAGGCGGCAAGAAGATGATCGCGGATTATGAGAATCCACAGGCAGACCCAGATCATATGAAGCTTCTCACGGGACCTAGAATGTACGGCCTCAGTCAGAGCCACAAGCATTTGCCGGAGATGGCGAAGGTATGCGGCCTTGCAAATGCTCCGATATTCTGCCCAATCGTGGGCAATTTCTACGCAGGCATGGAGGTGACGGTACAGCTATTTGCCGGAGACGTGTCCGTAGGAATAGAAGAAATCAAGAAAATATATGCAGATTATTACAAGGATGGTCTGGTAAAATATGCAGAAAATGCTGACGAGTCGGGATTCGTTTCGGCAGCAGCATTTGCCGGAAGGGACGACATGCAGGTGAGCGTGTTCGGAAATGACGAGCGCATACTGCTGGTGAGCCGCTTCGATAATCTGGGTAAGGGCGCGTCGGGCGCAGCCATCCAGAACATGAACCTAGTGATGGGAATCGACGAGACCACAGGACTGGTACTGTAATGATAAAGCAGCTGCTATCCGAAAGCGTATTCGATAAATTTCTTCCATAATAATAGCATGGCTCTTGCCATGACATGTGAGAAACCGTTCGAAGCTTTCCCCATAAATCGGCTGGTAATACAATGGGAGGTATAGATGAAATTAATTGAAGGCGGCGTGTGTGCCGCACAGGGATATAAGGCCAATGGCATCAGGTGCGGCATCCGCAAGAACAAGGACAAGAGGGATCTGTCGCTGATCGTAAGTGAGGTTCGCGCGGCATGTGCGGCGGTATATACGACGAACCTGGTTAAGGGCGCGCCAATCATAGTTGATAAGAAGCATTTGGCAGACGGCCACGCGCAGGCCATCATCTGTAATAGCGGCAATGCCAATACCTGCAACGCTGACGGCGTTGAGATTGCCGAGAAGATGAGTCAGCTCACGGCAAATGCGCTGGGAATCAACGAGAATGATATTGTAGTTGCATCAACAGGTGTTATCGGCCAGCGCCTTGACATAACACCCATAGCTGCAGGAATTCCAGAGCTGGCAGCTGGGCTGTCAGTGGATGGCACTGACAAGGCTATCGAGGGCATCATGACCACCGATACCGTGCCGAAGAGTGTTGCGGTAGAATTTGAACTGGGTGGCAAGACCTGCAGGCTCGGCGGCATCGCTAAGGGCAGCGGCATGATCCACCCGAATATGGCGACTATGCTTGTATTCATCACAACCGACGCGGCGGTTTCACCTGAGATGCTGCAGAAGGCTCTGTCAGGCGACGTGCAGAATACCTTCAACATGACCAGTGTTGATGGCGACACTTCAACCAATGATACAGTCGTTCTCATGGCAAATGGTCTCGCAGGCAATGCCGAGATTACTTCAGAGGGTGCAGATTTCGATGAATTCATGAAGGCGCTTAATACAGTAACCGTAGCGCTGTGCAGGAAGATCGCAGGAGACGGAGAGGGCGCAACCAAGCTCCTTGAGTGCATCGTAACTGGTGCGGCAGATAAGACTACGGCTAAGATTGTAGCCAAGAGTGTCATCTGCTCCAGCCTTCTTAAGGCTGCTATGTTCGGCGCAGATGCGAACTGGGGCAGGGTATTATGTGCTATCGGCTACAGCCAGGCAGATGTCGATGTAAATAAGATCGACGTATCCTTCAGAAGCGGCAAGGGTCTCCTGGAGGTATGCAAGAACGGTGCAGGCATCGATTTCTCAGAAGAGAAGGCTAAGGAAGTACTGCTGGAGAAGGAGATTGAGATCCTCGTAGAACTTCATAGCGGCAGCGAGAGTGCTACAGCCTGGGGCTGCGACCTTACATATGATTATGTAAAAATAAATGGTGATTACAGAACCTGATGAATCTAAGGCGAGAACAATCCTGGATCACAACTCCCGCGACCCGGGTATTATATTATTTAGAAACAGCAACGAAAGTGAATAGACAAAATGCAGACAGATTTTTCAAATGCAGAGCGTGCCAGTGTACTGGTACAGGCTCTGCCATATATAAAGAAGTACACAGGTAAGATTGTCGTTGTGAAATATGGCGGCAATGCCATGATAAATGAAGAGTTAAAGCAGCAGGTTATGGAGGACATCGTGCTCCTGAGCCTCATCGGCGTCAAGGTGGTGCTGGTGCACGGCGGCGGCCCGGAGATTTCAGAGATGATGACTAAACTGGGCAAGAAGACAGAATTTGTGGACGGCCTCAGGGTAACAGACGAGGAAACAGCCGAGATCGCGCAGATGGTTTTGTCAGGCAAGGTCAACAAGAGCCTGGTTAATCTCCTGCAGCAGAAGGGCGGCAATGCCATCGGCCTGTCTGGTGTCGATGGCAGATTTATCGAAGCCGAGATGAAGGATGCAAGGCTGGGATATGTAGGACGTATTACCAGAGTTAATGTGGATCCTGTGGTAGGACTCCTGGAAGGCAATTACATCCCTGTTGTTGCAACAGTGGGATGTGACAGGGACGGACATGTCTACAATATCAATGGCGATACGGCCGCTGCATATATCGCAGGCGCGCTGAATGCCGATAGGCTTATTATGATGACGGATGTTGCCGGCATTCTCAAGGACAAGGATGATCCGTCGACATTAATTGCGAAGGTAACAGTTGAGGAAGCGAAGCATTTGCGTGAACAGGGCATCGTAGCAGGCGGCATGATTCCTAAGGTTGAGTGCTGCATCACGGCTCTCGGCAAGGGAGTCAAGAACGCGGTCATCATGGATGGCCGTGTTCCCCATTCAATATTGATGGAACTCTTAACAGACGAGGGCGCAGGCACGATGATCGGCGAGTGATTAGACATGCCGCAGAAATAAATCACACTGATACCAGGCCGCATCGGCTTCCAATAGCGAACATACACTTTATATAGAAGAAATCGGAGAAAAGAAATGAATGTAATCGAACAGGATAAAGAATTCGTAGCGGGAACATACAAGCGTTTCCCGGTGGAGATAGTTTCAGGCAAAGGCTCGATAGTTAAGGATCCTTCGGGCAAGGAATACATCGATATGGGCAGCGGCATCGGTGTTACAGCCTTCGGCGTTGCAGACGATGTATGGCAGCAGGCAGTCATCGACCAGATCTCTAAGGTTCAGCATATGTCGAACCTTTATTATACAGAACCGTGCGCTAAATTAGCCGAGGCTTTGTGCGAGAGGACTGGCATGAAGAAGGTATTCTTCTCTAATTCAGGCGCGGAGGCCAATGAATGTGCGATCAAGGTTGCAAGAAAATATGCCGCCGACAAATGGGCAGCTGAGCATCCAAACGGAGAGCCGTGCGAGAGATATACGATTGTTACTCTTAAGAACAGCTTCCATGGAAGAACACTTACAACCCTTGCGGCCACAGGTCAGGATCATTTTCATGAGCTGTTTCAGCCACTGACACCTGGATTTGCTCATGTTGAGGCCAATAATATTGATGATCTCAAGGCATTGGCACAGACGACACAGATTGCAGGCGTGCTGATCGAGTGTGTGCAGGGTGAGGGCGGCGTTCTGCCTCTTACTAAGGAATATGTTCAGGCTGTTCGTGAATTCACAGCGGAAAATGACATCATCATGATGGTTGATGAGGTCCAGACTGGAAATGGCCGTACAGGACAGCTCTATGCATATATGAATTTTGGCATCAAGCCGGATGTGGTTTCCACAGCTAAGGGCCTCGCAGGCGGTCTGCCGCTGGGCGCAACACTTATGAGCGAGAAGGTTCAGAATGTATTAGGCTTCGGTGATCACGGCTCGACATTTGGCGGCAACCCGGTCAGCTGCGCCGCAGCTTACAGCATCATCTCCCGTATCGATGACCAGCTCCTTCAGGAAGTTAAGGAGAAGAGCCAGTACGTATTCTCTGCATTCGAAGGAGCAGAAGGCGTAGAATCAGTAGCTGGCATGGGACTCATGATAGGCATCAAGACTGTTAAGCCGGCATCAGAGATAATCAGCAAATGCATCGAAAACGGCGTATTGTGCCTTACAGCGAAGGACAAGGTGCGTCTGCTGCCAGCCCTTAACATTCCTATGGATGTGCTCAAGAAGGCAGTCGAGATCATCAAGGATGCCTGCAAATAATTGATATGCCATTATAGGACATAAAAATAAAGGCGGATGGCTTCTGCACTGGGACGGCGCAGAAGCATTTTGATAATAATTTGTAACTATTCAGAGACAGGTGAAATTTCATAAATCAGGCGTGAAATGCTTGCATTTCTAAGACTGATTTTGAAATTTTATCTGGCGAGATATCCACATGAGCAAAAGAAAAGCTTCGAAGAAGCGATTTTGCGAATGGTTCTGAATAGTTACAATAATTTAAAAATGATAAATGGAGCAAAAATATGAATTTACAGGGACGAAACTTTCTTAAGCTTCTGGATTTCACGCCGGAGGAGATAACATATTTGCTGGATGTAGCAGCCGACCTTAAGGCTAAGAAGAAGGCTGGCATTCCGCACCGCATGCATGAAGGCAAGAATATTGCGCTTATATTTGAGAAGACCAGCACGAGAACCAGATGCTCATTCGAGGTGGCGGCAGCAGACCTCGGCATGCATTCCACCTATCTTGATTCAACAGGCTCACAGATCGGCAAGAAGGAGAGCATGGCCGACACCGCATGCGTGCTGGGAAGAATGTTCGACGGTATCGAGTACCGTGGATATGAGCAGGAGAAGGTAGAGCAGCTCGCCCGTTATTCAGGCGTGCGCGTATGGAACGGACTTACTAACGAATTCCATCCGACCCAGATCCTGGCAGATTTTCTTACGATAAGAGAACACTTTGGCGAGCTCAAGGGCAAGAAGCTCGTATATATGGGCGACGCCCGCTATAACATGGGCAATTCCCTTATGGTGGGCTGTGCCAAGATGGGCATGCACTTCGTTGCCTGCGCTCCTGAGAAATATTTCCCGGCAGCAGATCTCATAGACACCTGTCAGCAGATCGCAGCGGAAACAGGTGCGGTACTGGAATTCATCACAGATCCTATGACAGCAACTAAGAACGCCGATGTCATCTATACAGACGTATGGGTATCAATGGGCGAGCCAGACGCAGTATGGAACGAGAGAATCCATGACCTGCTGCCTTATCAGGTTAATGAAGCGCTCATGGCAAATGCAGGTCCGCAGTGCAGATTCATGCATTGCCTCCCAGCCTTCCACGACCTTAATACTACAGTAGGCAAGAGCATCTACGAGAAATTCGGCCTTACCTGTATGGAAGTCACAGACGGCGTGTTCTCATCAGAACAGTCAATCGTATTCGACGAGGCAGAGAACCGTATGCATACGATCAAAGCCGTTATGGCTGCGACGCTGTAACAACGTATATTTAATGGCTTCGTGCTGTGAACCTCGGCGTGCAGCCCCTGCTCGAAATCGCCTTCGCTGATTGATTTCTCGCAGGGAGCTGCGCCATCCCAGCACGAAGTATTTATGCATCAATGTAAATAGGCTGTATAGAAACAGTGCCCGCAAGCGTGAATAGAATCTGAGCGCTAAGGGCACTGTTTTATACAGCCGTAGT
>CAVARE010000088.1:0-6273 GCA_963591145.1 Anaerotignum sp.
CTTAATTGTAAGTTGTTCAACTTTCTGTGTCCATAGTTATATCCTAATACCAATATTCCGATGAAGCATACAATTGAACTGATGAAAAACAAAAATCGACTTCAACAAAAAGTTGTTGATTTTATTAAAAATGCAGATTTATATATGGATAATTTCGAGTATGTGGATATGGATCGAATTAAGATGGCAGCTGACAATGAGTTCGATAAACCAGATGAAAAGGTTTTGGATGTTCCAGAGGATTTGATGGACAAGATGAGGCTGGTATCGACATATAAAGGTGTACATGTTCCGAGCTTATTATTTGATTCTACAGGCACGAAGAAAATAGCTGCATTGGCAAGCTATGTGATAGAAGGTCTTGAACAAGGCAGAATCCTTGTGGTTGATGAATTGGATAGCAGTATACACTTTAAGCTGACTAGGGCAATTGTGGCGCTTTTTAATAATGAGTTAAATACAAACGCACAATTAATATTTACAGTACATGATATTAATCTGATGGATTGCAAGAAATTATTTCGCAAGGAACAGATATGGTTTGTGCATAAGGACGAAGACGGTGTATATGTCTATTCGTTGGCTGATTTTACTGCACAGCAAGGTGTCAGAGATACAACAGATATTATTGAAAAATATAGAAAGGGAGCATTGGGAGCTCTTCCAGAACCAGAATTAATTAATTCACTGTTAAGCATCAAGGGAAATAAGGGGGAGTAATGACAGATGGAAAGCAGACTTCCTGTTATTTCTGATAAGAGAAAAATATGTATTATATGTGAAGGTAATGAAGAATATGAGTATTTAAACAGATTAAATTCGCTGAGTGTGTGGAATGACCAATATGAAATATCTTTGGATAATGCTGGAGGGAATGGTAATATACCCGCGAGATACCAGGATAGATATCAGAACGGCGCATTTGAGCTGGTATTGATTTTTTGCGATACAGAAAAGAAACCATATGAACAATATGAAGATATTAAACGAAAAATTAACGAATTTCATGGTGTAGCGGATGCAGCCGAAGAGGTGATAATTTTCGAAAATCCTTGTACGATGCAGATTGTAACGAAGCATTGGACAGATGAAAATCTCAAGTCTCCAGCAAAGCCTGTTAATGCAGCGATGATAGAAAAATATACCAATGTGAAGAATTATAAGGGACGAGCAGATCAGACCAAGATCGTTATGAGTTGTGTTACTGCAGAAAATTATAAAGAAATGTGTCAACGTGTAAAACAGATGGAAATGGAAGATACAGTTATTGGCGGCAGCAATTTTGGGAAATTCATTGAGTTATTTGAATGCGGCGATGCTGAATGGATAAGAATAATTAATAATCATCTGGAGGCTACAGAGTAATACAGAACTTCGTGGAGTGCGAGCACACAGAGAACACTTAATCTGAATGTATACAGAAGTATTATGTAGAAGAACAGGATGGCAGGCTGTTGAGATTTGTTGATATGGCAGAGTATCTGCTGAGGTATTTTGTGGAGTACGATAAACAAAAAATGGAGGAGTATTAATGAGAGATAACAAGATTTGTGTAATTTCGGCATACTTTGGAAAAGTTCCTAATTATTTTCCTCTTTGGCTAAAATCATGTGAAAATAATCCAGAGGTTGATTTCTTGTTTGTCACAGATGACGTTATTGCTGAACATCCATCAAATGTTATTGTGCATAAAACAACACTAGAAGCTGTTAAGAGCAAAGCAAGCGAGATTCTAGGATTTGAGGCTTCTTTGGAGCGCCCATACAAAATGTGTGATTACAAACCGATGTATGGAGTTCTTTTTGCTGATATGCTTAGTCAATACGATTACTGGGGTCATTGTGATATAGATCTTATATTCGGAGATTTGCAGCATTATTTTGAAAAATATGATCTGTACAGATATGACAGATTTTTGCCGTTGGGACACCTCTCATTGTATAAAAACTCAGAAGAAATAAATAATCGATATAAGAGTGAGTTACTGATCAATAATTATATCGAAGTGTTTTCAAATGATAAGAGCTATATATTTGATGAAATAGGAGGAATGACACCATTTTATGCTAATAGCAGTTATCCGTTTTTTAAAAAACGAGTCTTTGCAGATATAGCGTCAATTTATGAGCGCTACAGATTGATTGAAGAATACATCTATGATGAAAAACCTAAGAACTATCCAAAGCAGATTTTTTTGTGGGAAAATGGAAAATGCTACCGTGAATGGATGATAGGTGGCAAACTTTTTAAAGAAGAATATATCTATGTTCACTTTAAAAAGAGACCGAATTTTAAAGTTGAATTTGATGTAAAAGCAGTAGATGCATTTTATATTACAAAATTTGGATTTGTGCCGAAAGCACAAATAACAGATCAGGAGATTATTCAGAAACTAAATCCATATGAAGGCAAACTTCATGAATTTAAAGAATTCGCACGATTTAAATCGCTGAAATATATTAGAAAGTTAAAAGGAAAAATCAAGAGAGGGATACAGACGGATTGAATACCAGCGAAATCAAGGAAAAAACATCTATTGCAACGAGATGGTCATCATTAGCGGAACTTGCAGCAAAAATTATCTCACCGATTGTAAATATGATTTTGGCGAGACTGCTCACTCCAGAAGCTTTTGGCGTTGTGGCAACTGTAACCATGATTACCAGTTTTGCTGATATATTTACTGACGCGGGATTTCAGAAGTTTATAGTTCAGCATGATTTTGAGTCGAGGAAAGAACTAGACCAGAATACAAATGTTGCTTTTTGGACTAACCTGGCTATATCAATGATTCTATATGTAGCGATATTCGTTTATCGTGATGGACTGGCAAAACTGGTAGGAAATGAAGGTCTTGGTATGGTTATTGCTGTTGCAGCACTTTCGTTACCGATGACGTCATTTTCGAGCATACAAACAGCTCGATTTAAACGTGATTTTGATTTCAAAACTGTATTTTATGTCAGGGTGCTTACGAGTCTGGTTCCTGTTGTTGTAACAGTTCCGCTGGCCATACTGTTAAGAAGCTATTGGGCGTTGGTGATAGGCACATTAGCAAGTAATTTTGTAACAGCAGTTGTTTTGTATATTAAGTCGCCTTGGAAACCAGGGTTTTATTATAATTGGATTCAGTTTAAAGGAATGTTTTCATATAGCTGGTGGATTTTGCTTGAATCTATTGCGATATGGTTAACGTCATATATCGGCACATTTATCGTCGGGCTGTACCTATCAGAATACTATGTTGGAATCTATAAAACGTCAATGTCAACCGTGAATCAAATTACTGCAATTATTTCGGCAGCAACATCCATGCCGCTATTTGTTGCGCTTTCAAGGCTGAAAGACAATGAAAAGGCACGAACAGAAATGTACTGTAAATATATGCAGGCAATCAGTGTACTAGTTGTGCCACTTGGCGTAGGAATCTATTTATACAGAGAGGTAATCACAACTGTACTGCTGGGGTCTCAGTGGACAGAGGCAACTGAGTTTATTGGATTATGGGGCCTTATGAGTTCAATTAGCCTGATATTGGGGACGTATTGCAATGGTTTATTTAATGCCGTTGGTAAAACTAAACTCTCTTTTTTGGCTCAAATACTTCACCTTGCAGCGCTCGTTCCAATTCTGCTGATTACTGCACCAAAGGGATTTGAGGTTCTATATGTGAGCAGAACAATGGTGAGGCTTGAGCTGATAGTTGTTGAGTTGCTGATAATGAAGATAGCTCTAAAGTTTCCTCTTCTAAAATTATTCAAAGAATTTATACCATCAATGATATGTACACTGATAATGGTACTGGTAAGCTGCTTAATATATAACATATTTGATGGTATTCTGTGGAAATTTGTCTGTGTAGGAATATGCGTTTGCGTATATGGATTGGCAATGTTTTTATTATATAAAGATGTGCTTGTTAATGCCATGTCTACGTTTGGCATTCATGTTAGAAGATGAAAGGAAATCTTGAACTTATGTTAAATGATATGTCAAAACACTATATTGGTGAACTAAGCGCATGTAATTTTTCTAAAACAATTCTTATGGTTTTAGTGATATTCTGTCATGCGATTGATTTTTGGACAGGAACATGGTTTACCTGCAATCCAGTGTTTGAATCTGAGGGACTATGCCTATTGGCAGAATATGTTGGCGGATTTCATATTTATGGATTTGCTCTGATTTCGGGATATATCTTTGCCTATAAGGTGATGTCGGGGGAGTATAGTCACTATTTGTCATTTTTACAAAATAAAGCAAAAAGACTGTTGGTTCCATACGTGTTTGTAGTGCTTATTTGGGTGGCACCTATTTCAGAATACTTCTTTAGAAAAGATTTTATGTACATGATAAAGACATACATTTTATGCATTAATCCAAGCCAATTATGGTTCTTGTGGATGCTGTTCGGAGTATTTGCAATTGTATGGCCAATTCGAAGAGTTGTGTTTGAAAAACCAATTGCTGGATGGACAATTGCCATAGTTTTTTATTGTATTGGAACTATTGGAGGTAATTTTATCCCGAATGTGTTCTGCATATGGACAGCGTGCCAGTATGTATTGTTCTTCTTTATGGGGATGAGAATAATGGCAAAAGGTGAAAAGCGAGAGCAACGTATTATAGATATAATACCATGGTACTGTTGGTTGGTTATAGATTTGATACTGTTTGCTGGAAAAACTTTCGTTGAAAGGCAAAACGGACTCATGTGGAATGTCATGTTAATTGGATTAAAGCTCCTGCTACATATTGTTGGTGCAATTATGGCATGGATGATATTACAGCGACTGTCATGCCGTATCAGGTGGCAAGATAGTAAAGTGTTTAATAAGCTTTCAAGTTATTCAATGTCTATGTACTTATTTCATCAGCAGATTATATATTTCTCAATACAGGCATTGAACGGAGTCGTAAATCCATGGTTTAATGCTGTTATAAACTTTATAGTAGCGATTGTGATTTCATGGGCAATCAGTGCTTTGCTAATGAAGTGGAGAGTTACAAGATTTTTGATAGGAGAAAAAATTTAATGCATAGACACATGATGCGAGAGATGGGTTGACTGGTATTGGAGGATAAACGCTCTATAATATATCAAGCTTGCAATCTGACGCATTTGTATCCTTGTTGCAGATCTGGCAAAATTTATTCTGCATCAATTATCAAAGAAGACCGGAAATGCCGTTGCCGAGAATTAAGGATATTAATCACCTGAGATGATGTTGATGTCAATCAGGATAACCAGGATTTATGTTTCAAAGAAAGTTTTTTCATACAGATGTCGATAACTAAAGAACAGAATACCATATTAACAATCCTTCGTGATTTTGTTAATGGTGAAAAAACGAATATTGATGAAGCAGATGCTGTTGATTGGGAGCAGGTGCGGTCACTCGCCCAGGGGCAGCAGCTGGCTGCGATTGTATACGCCCAGACGAAGAGAACTTCGTTCGAACGGACGTATTTGCTTCAGATATCTCGCAGCGTGCGCATTGATGAGCAGTTGCAGCAATTTGCCCAGCTGATGGACGGCTGTGAATATTTCTTGATGAAGGGGGCATGTCTGAAGAATTGCTATCCTATTCCGCAGCTGCGCTCAATGGGGGATGTGGATGTGGTGATTCACCCAGAGGATCGCGATACCGTACATGGCAGAATGTTGGCGGCGGGATTTGTTTTGCAGAAATCCTGGGAGGAACAATGGATATACGAGAAGAATGATGTCTTGTATGAGATCCATGACCGGTTGGTTGTAAGCCGTGAGGGCAATGCGTCGCATGATGATTTTGCGGCGCGTGTCTGGGAATATGTGAGGGACAATGAGCTGGATTGGAGCTATCATTTTATCTATGTGTTGACGCATCTGCGAAAACATTTGCTGGGACACGGTGTGGGACTCAGGCAGTTTATGGACATCGCGGTGATGTGCAGGTATAGACAAGGGCTGGACTGGCACTGGATTATGCAGGAGCTGGAGCAGATGGGGATGCTGACATTTGCACGGCAGGTGATGGCGTTTAATGAGAGAACGTTTGGCGTGCAGATGCCACAGGAGCTTCTTTCGGCAGATGTGCAGCCGATGATGGGAGATGACTTTTATTATGCGGCGCTGGACAGAATATTCAGCGATGGCGTATTCGGGCATGGCAGCGCGGACGAGGATTCCGCGGCTATAGCTAAGATCATGCATACGCAGGGGAAGGATAGGGCTGACGCACGCAGGCTGATGCTGCTGCGTAAGGCGTTCCCGGGCTACGAGCAGTTGAG
>CAVARE010000089.1:0-6221 GCA_963591145.1 Anaerotignum sp.
GTCAAGGATATCGCCGAGCAGATGTGCGTTTCTGAGATTTCTGTTGGTGCGCTCACTGCACCCTAAATACAATTCACCTACAGCAGCTTTGATTCTGGTTGGAGCACTGGGACTGGCATCCGTATTCCTCGGCAAGAACGCACTGGGATGGTTCGTAGACGCAAGTTCCTTCGGTACTGTAGTAGCATACTTCTGCGCAGCTTTGGCATTCTACAAGTTAAAGGTAGACGAACCGGATACAGAAAGACCGTTCAAGGCACCGTTAGGAAAGTTCATGGCTATCCTGGCTATTGTATCCTCCGGATTATTCATCTGCATCTACCTGCCGTTCAGCCCATCCGGTGGTCTGGGACATATGGAATGGATCATGGTTGCTCTGTGGACAGTAATCGGTATCATCCTCGCTATCAGCGTTCGCTGCAGCAGCTACTCCAAGGTTACAGCTGCTGAACGTGAATACCTGATCTTTGGTGAAGAATATGCCAGAAAGTCTATAATAGACGCTGACAAATAGTAACTTGATTAGATAAAACGTAAATATAAAAATTCATTCTAATGAAGAGAAAGCAGTCATGCAGTGACGTAAATGTTGCTGCATGGCTGTTTTCCTTTTGCATAAAAAAATATCGGTATGCAAACGAAAAATCCTTGAAATCTAAACGCGTATGCACTATTATGTACAATGTGGCGTGTATAATTATACATGCATGAGTAAACATCAGGAGGTTGTTATGGCGGAAATTAAAGTGGATGTCAGCAGATGCAAAGGCTGTTTTTTATGTACAAGCGTTTGCCCTAAAGGCGTGCTGATACCATCGGACGAATTAGGTGTAAAGGGATTCCCTATCGTACACCGGGACGAGACTAAGGAATGTATCGGATGCGGAGCCTGCTACAAAATGTGCGGCGACTACTGCATCGAGATTATAGATTAAGAGGAGGCAGAATCATGGCAAAAATATTAATGAAGGGAAATGAAGCCCTGGCTGAAGCCTGCCTTCGCGCCGGATGCAGATTTTTCAGCGGATATCCCATTACTCCGCAGACTGAAATTTTAGAGTATCTTTGCTGGAGAATGGATGAAGTCGGCGGTACATGCGTGCAGACGGAATCCGAGCTTGCCGGCGTTAACATGCTGCTCGGCGCAGCATCGGCAGGTGCGCGCGCACTGACAACAACATCAGGTCCGGGATTCTCGCTTAAGCAGGAAGGAATCTCATACCTTTGCGGCAGTGATGTGCCTGCAGTTATCGTAGACGTACAGAGAATAGGGTCTGCACTTGGCGATATTTTCATGGGACAGGGCGACTACTGGCAGTTGACCAGAGGCGGCGGCCACGGAGATTACAGAACTTTGGTTCTGGCACCGAACAGCGTGCAGGAGAGCGTTGACTTAGCAGGAGAAGCATTCGACCTGGCTGAGAAATATCGTCATCCGGTAATTATCGCCACAGATGCTACTATCGGTCAGATGATTGAACCTGTAGAACTCCCGGAGATGCATGAGCATGACATGGATCAATATGACTGGGCTATCAGACCTCGCCGGGAAGGCGAACCGCAGAGAGCTATCTGGAACCGTTATTGGGATTGGGACTGGAAGGATACGTCCGTAGGCGGACATATGTATCCGAAGTATCTGCTGGACAAGTACGGCCGGATGGAGGAGACAGAGCAGCGCTGGGAGGAAGTGGAGACTGAAGACGCTGAGATTATTATGGTAGCTTACGGCACAAGTGCCAGAGTTGCCAAGTCCGCAGTTGCCCGCGCTCGCAAGGAAGGTATCAAAGCAGGCCTTATCAGACCTATCACACTTTGGCCGTATCCTAAGAAAGCATTCGATAAACTGGGAAGTCAGGTTAAGGCAATTCTCGATGTAGAGAGAAACATTCTTGGTCAGATGAAGGATGATATCGTTCTGGCAACGGGCAATAGGCTGCCGGTTGAATTCTATGGTGAATACTGGGACAACATGAACGAGATTAAGATGGTCGATATTGCCAGAGACATGCTGACAAGATATTAAGGAGGTGCCTCAATGAACTTTAAAATAAATAAAGATATCGACATGGACAAGCAGGCTTCCTGGTGTCCCGGATGCGGTCATGGCATTGTTTGCCGCGTTATCACTGACGCGGTAACAGAACTCGGCGTAAGCGATAAAATTATCACAGTTGACGATGTAGCGTGCGGCCAGTTCGGCCAGTTCGCTATGAAATACAATACTGTTATGGGTGCACACGGCAGAACCATTCCTACCGCTGCCGGTATTAAGAGAGTCAGACCTGATTCCCTGGTTATTGCACGTCCGGGTGACGGATCGGCGTACAGCATAGGTATTGAGTCAACATTGTACAGCGCAATTCGCAATGAGAATATCTTAGCAATCGTTATTAACAACAGCGTATTCGGCATGACAGGCGGACAGATGTCGCCTACATCACTGCCCGGGATGAAGACTGCAACATCGCCTTTTGGACGTGATGAACGCAAGAACGGCAGCATGGTAGACATCTCCAAGATTCTGGCCGGAACCGATATGGCATATATGGCACGTGTAGCAGTTAATACACCTGCCAATACCGATAAGGCAAAGAAGGCAATCAAGAAGGCACTGGTAAAGCAGATGAACGGCGAAGGCTTCTGCCTGGTCGAGGTTCTCAGCATGTGCCCGACCAACTGGAAAATGTCCGAAATTGACGCTTGTGAATTCATAAAGACAACACAGAGTAAGTATCTCCCGTTAGGAGAGTTCATAGACAGAGAGGGGGATAAATAATGAATGAGATAATCTGCTCAGGATTAGGAGGACAGGGTGTTCTCGTTGCCGGCATGATTTTAGCCGATATGGCTATGGAGGATGGTAAGAACGTTTCCTGGTATCCTTCATACGGATTCGAGATGCGCGGCGGTGCAGCCAACTGTGAGCTCAAAATCGGCGATGAGGATCTGCAAAGCCCGTATTGCCTGGAACCTGATGTATTATATACACTCAGCGAATCGGCTATTGATTCGTTCGAAGACAGACTTAAGCCGGGCGGCGTACTGCTGGTGAATTCAAGCCTTACCAGCGATGAACGCAAGTATCGTGATGATATTACGGTTATCAAGGTGCCGGCTACCGAGATTGCAAATGAACTTAAAAACGGACGCGGCACTAATCTGGTAATGCTGGGCGCCATGGCAGCTGCATCGGATTTATACGATGTAGAACAGATGCAGGCAGGCATTCGGAATTACTTCGGCAAGAAGGGCAAGAACAATCCTAAGAACGACCGGTGCTTTGAGCGCGGTGTTGAAGCGGCAAGGGGGCAGTTATAATATGACAGATATGAAGATGCCTCTGGAAGGCGTTAAAGTTGTTGAGATGGCAACGGTTGTTGCCGCACCGACCACGGCACGCGTACTGAGCACATACGGTGCTGATGTCATCAAAGTTGAAACACTGGGCGGAGATGTAATGCGTCTTGCCGGCACTCATGAATTAACGCCGTATACTGATGAATGCAACCCGTTGTTTACAATTCACAACAGCGGCAAGAAATTCATCGCAATAAATTTCAAGACGCCGGAAGGCAAGAAAATTTTAATAGACCTTATCAAAGATGCGGATGTTTTCATCACTAATGTCCGCGAGAAGTCAATGATAAAAAACGGTCTTGACTATGAAACGTTAAAAGAGATTAACCCGGGACTCATATACGCTCAGTTCACCGGCTACGGCAGCAAGGGACCTGCAGCTAACGACCCCGGATTTGATATTACAGCGTTCTGGCTCCGCGGCGGAGCTATGGCTGACTGGGAGACTGAAGGCGCATTCCCTATGGTTCCTACATATGCATTCGGCGATATGGTTACAAGCAATGCATTCCTTGCAGGAATTATGATGGCTCTGTTCGCCAGGACCAAGACCGGCAAAGGCACTAAGATTGATACTTCGCTCTTAGCAAGCGGCATTTGGTGCAATGCTATCGGTGTGGTGCAGACACAGTTTGATCGCAAGCACCTTAACCCGGATCCACTGACGCCGCCTGATCCGTTCAGCCAGACATACCTTTGCGCTGATAATAGATGGATCGGCGTATACTGCAATGAATATGAAGCTGATAAAGCCAAGTTTGCAAAGCTGCTGGACTGCGAGGATATATTAGATGATTCAAGATACGAGAATGTTGAGACAATGCACAGCTCCGGAGCGATTAGAGAGATAACTGCACGTCTTAATGAAGTTTTTAAGACCAAGACTTCCGAGGAGTGGCGCCGGTTTTTCAGTGAGAACAACGTAGCTGCAGAGATTATGCAGCAGTCATGTGAGGTATCAAGTGACCCGCAGGCTATAGAGAATGAATACATGGTACCGGTGGAATATAACGATGAGGATCATACCACTGTTATGATGCCTAATCCGCCTATCATGTTCAGCGATTATGAGAGACGCGAGAATGTCCCTACCGGATCAATCGGAGAAGATACCGATGCAATCCTCGAGAGCATGGGATATTCAGAAGAAGAGATTCAGAAATTAAGAGATGAAGGCGCTATAGGTTAGCAGCGATTATGAGACTTTAATCGATGGAGAAAAATATGGAGAATTTAAATAGTAATAACAAGATTAAGGCTGTTGTGGATAAGCCGATATCCATTACCTGTATAGCACTGATTGTGGCTTTCGTGGTACTGGTTATAGCCAAACCGGACGCAACGCTGAATGTGGTAAGCGTAATTTTTGACTATGCAACATCAATATTCGGTGTACCGATTTTATGGTTCGTATTCATCGGACTTATTATCTGTCTATACTTAGCATTCAGCAAATACGGCAGCATTAAGCTGGGTGAAGGTGAGCCGGAATACTCACTGTTTAGTTACATTGCAATGATGATGTGTGCAGCGCTGGCGGCAACTGCCGTTTACTACTCGTTCGTAGAGTGGTCGTTCTATTTAACGGACCCGGCGTTCAATATTGAGGCATACTCGCAGGAAGCTGCAGAGTATTCACTGGCATATGCTTTCTTTCACTGGGGATTCTCAGTGCAGGTAGTGTTCGTACTGATCAGTGTGTGCATGGCATATGGATTCTATGTTAAGAAGGTGCCGCATCTTAGAGTCAGCGCTATCTGCGGTGCAATGATGGGAGACTTTAAATACAAAGGCGCATTGTGCAAAATCATCGATGCACTTACAATTCTGAGTGTTATCGGTGGTGTTGGTGTGGTATCAATGGGCGTAGGAGTTCCGATCATCAGTGCCGCCATTTCTAAAGTGCTTGGTATTGAAGCTGACTTTACAGTTAACTTAATCGTACTGCTTATTGTAGCGGCAGTATTCTCATTCACTTCATTTGTTGGCGTTAAGAAGGGCATGAAGAGACTCAGTGATATGACAGTATGGCTTATGATTCTCATTATGGGCTTCATCCTCGTCTTCGGACCAACGAAGTTTATTGTGAAGAACTTTACGTACAGCTGCGCCAAGATGCTGTCAAACTATGTAGATATGAGTTTATATACAGATCCTATCGGCAACAGTGGTTTCCCGGAAGCCAATACAATTTTTCTGTTCACACTGGCATTTAACTATGCAGCACTTATGGGCATCTTCATTACGAAGATTTCCAGGGGCAGGACTATTAGATCATTGATTCTCAGCTGTCTGGGAGGCATCAGCGTCGGAACATGGATTATGTTTGGAATCAATGGCAGTTTCGGGCTTAATGCTGAACTTACAGGTGAGTTTGAACTGTCAAAGGCAAGTGACCTTCAGGCAGGCCTTATGGATTTGCTCGGAACACTTCCGCTGGGCACGGTCGTATTGCCGATAGCTTTTGCACTGGTAACCATAGGATTCCTGGCAACATCACTGGACTCGGCATCCTTTGCAATATCAGCGGCAGGATCTAAGAGGCTGGATCAGAATGGCAATCCTAGTACAGCATTCAGAATGTTGATGTGCTTAGTGCTTGTGCTTATTCCTATGGCACTGCTGTTTACGGGTGCACCGTTTTCAGCAATCAAGACTATTTGTATTGTTTTATCGATTCCATTCCTGTTTATAATCATAGGAATGCTGATAGGCCTATTCAAATGGCTCAAACGAGATATTGTATAACTTTGTATTTTTAGGGCGCGGTAATGCGCCGTCTGATATAATTGTTGAGTAAATTTTAATAAGAGGAGGCTAATATGCCAGTTTTAAGTGAAAGAGTCGGTACATTTACTGAC
>CAVARE010000090.1:0-6161 GCA_963591145.1 Anaerotignum sp.
AATCAGCACAGAGTATGTTGAGATGCCACAGGCTGAATCTTCAGGCGGAGAATCAGGCGGCGAATCAGCAGAAGCAGCTCCAGCTGGTGAAGGTGGTTCAGAAGGCGGAGAAGCTCCAGCAGAAGCAGCTCCAGCAGAGGCAGCAGGCGATACATCAGAAGAAGCATATCATGAATACCTTAAGGCTTGCGTAGCAGCTAACCCAGCTGTAGCAGCTAACGTAGATGAATTCAATGCTCTTATCGATGTTAGCGACTATACAACATTCCCTATGGATATGTTATTCGTTGACACATACTTCGGATATGCAGCAGCTACATATGATGAGTTCGTAGCAGCAGGCGGAAACGTAGAAGTTCCTCCATACGATGCATCACTTACAGCTGACGCTCAGGAGTAATTGATCGAGTTAATCGAAAACAAAATAATGATTGCTTGTTAAAGCAATGATGCAGGCGGCCACACGAAAGTGTGGCCGTCGTTTTGCATTAAAAGTTCTGAACGGCAGATATGAATGAACAGTGGCTGCGCTGTCCCAAATAAAACTCTGCCGTGCGCGCCGTGAACCTCGGCGTAGCAGCCACTGTTCGAAAACGCCTTCGCTGATTGTTTTCTCGCAGTGGCTGCGCCGTCCCGGCGCGCACAAATGAGAATTTTTCGGCATGGTCATGTTTTCAAGTTGGCCACAAATTTTTCTAAAACCATATATGATTTTCTGAGGAAAAATAGTAATATATGATTTATGGAAAAATTGGGAAACAGATCAATAAAATTAATAGTGGCCATTCTTGTGATGATATGTTCGCTGGCACTTATGGTGTCAGGTGTCATGGCGGACGGGGATAAGACATGGCCTGAGGCACCAGAGATTGATGGCGATGCAGTATACCTGATGGAGGCCAATACAGAGGCCGTTATCTATGAGAAAAATTCAGATGAAAAAATGTATCCTGCATCAACAACGAAGATTCTGACAGCGATCATCGTATTGGAAAATTGCAGCCTAAGCGAAACGGTTACATTTACCGAAGAGTGCTGCGACCTGGAAGAGGGCGCTACATCTATTGATTCCGTGCCGGGAGAAGAGATGTCATTGAAGGATGTTATGTATGGACTTCTGCTTCCTTCAGGTAATGACTGTGCCATAGCGCTGGCGATTCATGTAGCCGGAAGTGTTGATGCATTTGCGGAGATGATGAATGAAAAGGCTAAGGAGATAGGCTGTACGAATTCTAACTTTGTCAATCCATCGGGTCTTTATAATGCAAATCATTATACGACGGCGTCGGATCTGGCGAAGATCGCATGGTATGCATTTCAAAATTCCACATTCGTGGATATTATTTCCCATCCAACATATATTATTGAGCCGACTAACATGACGTCGGAGAGCAGGGTCTTAAATAATACGCATGAGATGATCACGCCAGGCAGCGATTCTTATAATGCCAATGTTATCGGAGGCAAGACCGGATATCTCTATGAGGCTGGCAGATGCCTCGTGACATATGCCAGAAAGGATGGCATAACACTGCTGTCGGTTATCCTGAATGGCTCTTATTACGGAATCTTTAATGCAACCCAGGAGCTGCTGGATTTCGGCTGGGATAATTTCTCAATATCTAATGTATCCGAAAACGAAAAGAGATTCTCTTATGGCGATGACGATGCCAAGGTGCAGTTAGATTCATCCAGTCAGATATTGACACTGAACGGAGTATCGTTCCTGGACCTGACATCTGAAATAAATTATGCATATTATCTGAACGAGGATGAATATAAGGAAGCCAAGCTGGCGGCTGGCATAACGGACGGAGATACCAGACAGCTCTATGCAACGATTGATTATTCATATGACGGGCATTATCTGGGAAGCTGCAACGTATTCATAAATCCTGAGTTGACATTTGAGGAAACCGAATGGATATATGTATATTATATAAACATATGGCTGGTAATATTGGCTGTGGTAGTGATTGCTGTGGTTGTGCTCTTGATAGTTCATCATGTGAAGAAACGTAAGGAGCAGGAGCTCAGGAAAAATAATGGAAGATCCGGCCGGCGCAAGGTGCGTAACTATGACAGCAGTGACAGCATCAATCTGCAGAATCAATATATAAGAAGCAGCAACAGGAATCGTTCCTCGGTACATAGCCTGCAGGAGATCGGTATCAGGAGTGCTGCACAGCCGCGGTCCAGACATACGAGCGCAGGCAGAAGAAGCTCTGGCAGCGCACACGCAAGGAGCAGCGCCGGCACACGAAACAGACATCATTAAGTGTTGGCCATATACGATTGCCCGTGATTTTGCGATGCTAAGTATACGGAGGAGTTGCCAGTGGCGGTTTCTCTGTAATAGGGTTCTGAGTAGCTGCGATACTCTGCTGGTGCGGAACGAATATTAACATATAAGAAATGGAATAAGACATGATAAGAACATATTTAATTAATAAGAGCGAGTTGGAGAAAATCAACTATTCTGATGAAATCTTCAGTGAAGGAAGAAGAGAGAAGATCACGAAAATGAAGCGCGAGGATGATAAGCAGCTGTCAGCCTGCGCGGAGCTTTTGCTGATATATGCGCTTAAGAAGCAGATGGGGCAGGTGGAGCTGCCGTTGGCGATAAAGGAGGATGATCGCAGCAAGCTGCAGCTGTCGGAGCTTCCGTATTATTTTAATATTTCCCATGCAAATGATTATGCGGTATGTTCATTATCTGATAAGCCCGTGGGCGTGGATGTGGAATATTTCCGCGTCAAGGAGCTCTCCCATACTGACAGAATGCTGCATATCGAAGAGGCACAGATGCTGGCATTTATTTCTAATCCTAATGAGAAAAAGAAATATTTCTATGAATGCTGGGTAGCGAAGGAGAGTTATCTGAAAAACCTGGGCATAGGCCTGATTGTGCGACCTGGTGATTTTATGGTTCGTGAGGATAAGTTGCTGATAGGCAAGGAAGATTTCTCAGACATCAAGGGTAATCATTCTGTTAAAATAACGATCAAAGAAAATCCTGAGAAGAAGGCTGCTGATAATACCTTGAGCGAGAATCTGAACCTTCTGGAGAAGCGATATGTGCATGTCTTCGAGCCTGGAGAGGTAAGAGGCACGGACTGGAAATTCGATGCAGGCTATCGTCTGGCTGTCTGCAGTATGGAGAAGGATCCGGACAGCATCGCCAGATTGATTCATGCCGAAGATATTAATGAAGTGCTGTGATGCAATAGGCAGTTCCTTCGATGGGCAAGAATTGAAGCGCAGACTGACTGGAAAATAAATGTTATCAGCAGTGCAGCCTTGTGCCACCGCTGCAGGGCATGAAATTCTCCGCGGTTAAAAATATCGCAGAATCAGCCGACAACCAGGAGAGAAATCAGTAAGATAAGAACCACAAGGAGATATATGAGATTACGAAATATCAAGGGCAGCAGGGAGACGATTGCAGCCAGCCCGTATGTAATTAAAGAAGAACGGGCAGAGAGAACTTCCTATGAGGAGAGGTTCAGCTGGTCGGTCAAGGGCAAATGGAACGAAGTATTTGGAAATAGTAATCCTGTCCGCATAGAAATCGGAATGGGTAAGGGCGCATTCCTGATGGAGCTGGCGAGACGCAATCCGGATATTAATTATATTGGAATCGAGAAATATTCCAGCGTCCTTCTAAGAGCTGTGCAGAAGCAAAATGCCGAGGAGCTTTCGAATATAAGACTGATCCGCATGGAAGCGGAAAATGTCGCAGATGTATTTGCTCCTGGCGAGGTAGACAGAATCTATCTTAACTTCTCGGATCCGTGGCCGAAGGATTCCCATGCGGCCAGAAGGCTCACCTCGCATCAATTTATGGAAAGATATGAGCAGATATTAAAGCCTGGCGGGATGATCGAGTTCAAAACCGACAATCAGGAGCTCTTCGATTTTTCACTGGAGGAGATAAATCCGGAGAAGTGGCAGCTCTGCCAGATGACGAGAGATCTTCATAACGATCCGGTTCTAAATGAGGGCAATGTGATGACCGAGTATGAGGCAAGATGGTCTGCCGAGGGCAAGCCGATATGCGGCATGCATTTGAAATATATGGTTAGCTGAATATTGAAACCATATACAACTGTTGTACTATTTATGGATGGGCATATATGATGGAACACGATATCATAGAGGAGCAGCTGATCAGGTTAGGTCTGCATAAGATCAATGATATAGAAGGAAGCCTGCGTGAGAGATTCGGCGCAGACAAAGCAGAGAAGATCGAATCTGCCTGGAACGATCTGTCAGATAAGGCTGACAGATCCGACGAGCCGGGCCGCCAGGATGATCTGTATGCGTATCTTAATCAAGATTATGATCTGAGCATGATGGTATCCTGTTATACAGATGCGGATATCATCAGGAAGATATGCGGATGGATCCGTGAACATACCGGATATTTCGGCCGTCAGATACTAGATGTGGGCTGCGGCACCGGCATCGTAAGCTGCATGCTGGCGATGATGCTGCCAGAGGCCTATGTTGTGGCTATCGACCGTTCAGTAGAGTGCATTAAGATCGCAAATATAATTAAAGAAAAGCTGGGCGTCGCAAATATTAAATTCGCCCATATGTCTGTTGACGATATGCAAAAGCCTGAAGGTGACGTAGTTTCGGCTGGCAGGCAATTATCTGCGGCAGCTATTCAGTCAGATAGTGAGCATGTATCTGACCTGACAAGATTAACATTCGATACTGTATTCTCAGCGAGAACATTTCACGAAAATATAAAAATCAGATATACAGACAATGCGTTCCTGCCATTTAGCAGACAGGTTAAAACCTATGCGCAGATTTATGCGGGATATTGTGCGAAGCTGGCGAGCCTCGTAGGACCAGGGGGCACGCTTGTATGCATCGAGCGAAATCATATGGACACGGAATACTACAGCATGCTACAGGATCTTGCTAACTGCGGCTTACATATATTCGCCGACAGCATGCAGGAGCTGCGCTGCGAGGAGTCAGATTTTGCAGCCAAGTCGGTATTTCAGACATTTGCCTTTAAGAGGATGTCTGGAATTGAGAGTAATGATATATTTGCCCTTTGGCGGGAAAAAGCATTTGCCGGCGGCAGCGAGCCGTATATGTTTACCAGGCCGCAGGTGGACTGCTATGTGGAGCAGAATACGGACGGAATCATAAGCGGATACGAGACATTTGCGGAAAACGGCATGCAGGTGGCGAGGATGGCAATCCTTAAGAAAAAAGGGGATGCGGAGAATTTTATTCTGCATCAGGCCACATTAGATCAAGCAGGCGTGCAAATATTGCCGTTGACTGTACTGAATGATGTAAAAAATGCACAAATGGAACGCAAGATTATTGATCAGGCAATGGGATATGTGGTGAAGGACATGGCCTGATAATGACATCTGACATTACAAACATGCACAAAAAAGCATGACAGGCAGCAAATTTTTTGATAAAAATAACGCTTTTTTATGAAGAAAATAGTGATTTTATATACATAGGTGTGTTATAATCATGACAGCGTTATACGTCAATATGACGGTATGGTCAAGAGGGGTGAGATCCCCGGATTGCGAGTATCGCCGACGGCTGTGCGGGGCGCTATAGGCGCGCGGGCAGCTGACTTTCATTCATGGGGATGCCGCCCGACAGGGGGCATATCAATTTTGTGAGAAGGAGAAGGTATGAAAAAGAGTTTAACATTAGTGCTGACTATGTGTGTTGCTTCTGCCATGGTTCTTAGTGCCTGTGGTGAGAGCAAGACTCAGGAAACAACAGCAGAGACTACGACTGTAGAAACAACAGCAGCAGCGGAAGAGTCTTCAGAGGAGGCCGAAGAGGACAAGTCAGAGGAAGCTTCAGAAGAGGCTGATGAGACAGAAGAAGCTTCAGAAGCTGACGAAACAGAAGAAAAGTCAGAAGAAGCCGACGAGACCGAGGAAAAGGCCGAGGAGACAACTGAAGCTGTAGCAGCTGAGACAGAGAAAGCTACAGAGAAGGCTGCTGAAACAGAAGAAGCTGCTGAGGAAGACGCTGCAGAAGCAGAAGAGGCTTCAGAGGAAGCACCGGCAGAGGCAGCAGAGCCTGAAGAAGCTCCGGAAGAGCAGGCAGAGGCTGAACCTGCAGCACCAGCTGAAAAAGGCAAGGTTGTAGTTCCTATC
>CAVARE010000091.1:0-6017 GCA_963591145.1 Anaerotignum sp.
ACTAGAATATGCTCACCGTCAGATGCTGATACTTTAATCGCACCCACCAGGCAGCAATCAGCCTCATCGGTAGTTCCTGTCTTAAGCCCGATTGCATTTGGCATATTATTAAGCAGCTGGCTTGTATTACTTATTGTATAGTCAAATGATGAAAGATACATTTCCTTACAGCTGGTAAATTCCGTTATCTCCGGATATTTTCTAAGTATAACTGATGACAACTTGAACAGATCAGCCGCTGTCATCTGATTTTGCCTTCTTGATGCCATAACAGAATCCGAGTAATCAGGAAGACCATTAGAATTAACGAATTTAGCACTGCTAAGTCCAAGTATCTGAGCCATTTCATTCATCATCACAACGAAATTATCCTCACTACCTGCTATATATTCTGCCAAAGCCATGGCAGATTCATTACTGGATGCTATAAGAGTCGCAGCAATCAATTCTCTCACAGTAATTTGCTGACCTATATCCATATACAGCGTTCCATTGCCAGACTGCGCCAGCGTCGCACACTCCTCTGATATGGTTACAACATCATCCATGCTGATCTTACCCAGTTCAATGTATCTTGCTGTTATCAGATATGTCATAAGCTTTGATGTACTTGCGATTGCATTAAGATTATTTTCCTTATAGCCATATAGGATCTCACCTGTCGTCGCATCGCCTACGATTACACCCCTGCTCAAATCGAAGAATCCGTCCTGCTCATATTGGCTTATGTCTATACTCCATCCCCTGTCTGTATATATATGCAGTGAACTGTCCGTTTCCTTCTCAACAGTTATATCAAGTGCCAGCTCTATATCAATTACATTCATATAAATATCAGAAAGCGCACTCAGCTGATATGTATAGTATCTCACAGAACTTCCATCTATCGTCAGTGGATTCATATATAACTCCAGATATTCATAATCAGGCCTTACCAGTGGTTCCTCCATAACCGCCTCCTGGAGCAAATTTCCATTTATATCATACAAATTTCCAGCCTCATCATAATAATCGCCTTCATTAGTCTCTGGCTCCAGAGCGGTCTCCTCCTCGGCAGCCGTCTCTGGCTCCGTAGTTGGCTCCTCATACGGCGTTCCTGTTGTTATAGTATATATGTCATTCTCTATATCCTTAGCAAAATTAAATTGCTTAGATGTTCCGCTGAGCACCCGTGCCAGGTCAGTAAGTGAAAGGAAGATCTTATTGTCATATCCATTAGTATATGCACCAACCGTAAGCTCCGAAATCTCCCCATTATCTACATATATGCTATAGTCTCTTGCAACCATAAGCTCAGCTGCTTTTGTTTCTATTGTTCCCGGTATAATTAATACAGCAGTCATAATCATCACCATAACTGCTGTACAAATCCTGCTTATTGGAAAATATTTGCTCTTATTACCCATCCTTCCTCCTCAATCCTTATAATTTTCTCCTTTAACTTTCTCTTTTATATTTATTAACACTTTCAATGGATGTGTATTCGAATTTCTCACCGCCAGATTGTCCAAAAACTCGATTTCTCGCTTCGCTTGCTACATCGTCTGGCGGTTCATGGACTCCTTCTACATTACATATTGTACTTCAGCCGATTCTACTTTAAGTTTTCGGACAGTCTCTGTATTTTTTACATTGACTTTGATTTAAGCTCAGCTGTATCATCTGTGCATTTCAGTTAATCATTATCCTTTACTTGTATACAATGTCTTTTCTTATTTTCTCAGCGATTTCCTCACCAAATAGTTGATTTACAAGTTCAAGTGCAAATGGTATCGCAGCCCCTGGTGCTCTTCCCGTTATTATATTTCCATCCACAACAACATCCTGAGGCACTGCGACCGCACCTGTCATTGTAGGCTCACACGAAGGGTAGCAGGTTGCTCGCTTCCCATTAAGGATTCCGCATTTGCCTAAAACCCCAGGTGCCGCACATATAGCAGCAACCAGCTTATTAGCGGCAAATTCTATGCATTGCCTTTCAACTATCTCACTTTTCATCAGGTTAGCAGTTCCTTCTCCTCCGCCTGGGAGAATTACCATATCATAAGGCATGAAGTCCACATCTTCAGCTATGGCATCAGTAAGAATCTCTATACCGTGCGCACCCACCACATTATATCTATTCATAATAGATGTCATGGTAACCTCTGCGCCGGCACGTCTCAGAAGGTCCACTGTTACCAGAGCCTCACACTCCTCGAATCCATCAGCAAGAAACATTACAACACTTTTTTTATTTTCCTTCATGTTCCATATTCTCCTTATTTCAGCCGTGCAAAATCATCCAGATATTTTATGGCTTCACGGTCATGGTTCAAATTAAACATATGCTCGCCACCTTCTATAATATCCAGTCTGATTCTCTCTTCGTCTGTCATGTTCTCAGGCTTAGTGCTGAGGTAAGCCGCAGCTGCACGCTTGGAATACTCTATATTTACTATCTTATCAGCCGTGCCATGCACGATCAGAACCCGTCCCTTATATTGCCTGATAATATCATATGCATCCATATCAAGCACGTCCAGCGCATATTGCCTGCCCAGTGCCATAGGCCCGCAATGTATGATCTCAGGCAGATTATTCAGATCCACCTTCGTTCGCATTACCTTACCCGATCTTGCATCCTCAGGAATACATAATGCAGGATAAAATAAGCATAATTTCTGAATCGGATATTTGTTTTTAGCCGCAACAATAGCACTTACGTATCCTCCCTGACTGCAGCCCATTAACAGCATCCTGTCTCTATCGACATACCTAAGACCTCTGACATAATTTATAACAGCTTCAAGATCCTGCACCTCAGTAAGAACCGTCATATCAGTGGTCTTACCGTCACTCTTATTGCCGCTTACAGATCCGCCGTTAAAGTCAAAGCAAAATGCCGCATATCCTAATTCGGCAAATTCCATGGCATAATGGCGCGTCGTATCCAGCCATGCCATAATTCCGTGGCTTACAATAGCTATCGGGAGGTTTTCGCCTTCTGGTCTATATTCATAACCCCTTATGGTCAGATTATCTCGTCTGCATTCAAATTCCCGTTCAGTTACTCCCTGAGGAATCTGTCTGTTTGGAATTCTGTCCCTAAATAATGTCTCACTCATTTACTATATTAAAACCTGCTTTTGTCAATTCACTCTTAATCTGCTCAATCTGTTCAAAGCTCTTGGTTTCCATACTTACCCTCAGAATGCAGCTCGAAATAGGCATATCTACATCTGACTGCTCGTGATGAACAGCAGTTACATTGCCGCCGCACTGAGCGATAACCTTGCTTACACCCTCTAACTGTCCCGGCTTATCTGCCAGTGCCAACTGGAGTGTTGCACTTCGTCCGCTCGTTGCCAGACCTCTTGCTATGACTCTTGAGAGAATATTAACATCTATATTGCCTCCTGAGAGGATACATACAGTCTTCTTGCCTTCCAGCGGCAGATCAGAGAACATCGCCGCTGCCACACTTACCGCACCGGCTCCCTCTGTAATCAATTTCTGTCTCTCGAGAAGTTTTAATATAGCCGCTGCGATCTGATCCTCCGTAACAGTTACAATATCGTCAACATAGTTCCGGACGATCTGAAGAGTCGTCTCTCCAGGAGTCTTAACAGCAATACCATCGGCAAATGTTGCAACCGTATTCAATGTTACTGCCTGGCCTTCTTTCACACTTCTGAACATGCTAGGTGCATTTGCAGCCTGAACACCATATACCTTAATCTTAGGATTAAGGCTCTTGACTGCATATGCAACGCCCGATATAAGACCGCCGCCTCCAATAGGACATAAGATTGCATCCACATCCTTCAGCTGATTAAGTATCTCCAAACCAATTGTGCCTTGTCCTGCGATTACATAGTCGTCGTCAAATGGATGAATAAACGTCGCTCCACTCTCCTTCTGCAGTTCAACAGCCTTATCGTGTGCATCGTCGTATGTTCCCTTTACCAGACATACCTCAGCACCCAGATGTTTAGTTGCCTCAATCTTGCTGATAGGGGCACCATCAGGCATACAGATCGTACTCTTAATTCCCATTCTCGTAGCTGCCAGCGCAACTCCCTGTGCGTGATTGCCGGCACTGCATGCGATAATTCCACATGCCTTCTGCTCCTCAGACAGCTGACTTATCTTATAATATGCACCTCTTAACTTGAAACTTCCTGTAACCTGCAGATTCTCTGTTTTAAGGTAAATCTCTCTTCCATCCACAAATTCTGGTGCGTATATCAGGTCTGTCACTCTTGCTACATCCTTAAGTATATATGATGCCTGATATATTTGATCTAAAGTTAACATAATTTATTTTCCTCTTTCTATTAGAATCATCTAATTCAATAATCACTGGTTCACTAATATTTTTTCTCTATAGCAACCATTTCTCACGTCCTATACTCTGAGCGTCCGCTATTTTTTAGTATTCCATACATTATTGCCTGGCAATCTTTTGTATACAAGACACGTGTTCCAGCGACAGTTAAAATTCTTCATATTCTTATATCAAAAAGTACCCGAATACCTTTATAAAATTTATACACGCTCCACTGTATTATGATTATGATATCACTTTATATTAATGATACAATCATATCTTATTGACTTCCCATATAATGAATACGACGGCTTAATTCCCGCGAGATACGGTCCCTTAAGCGGCCTTTTTATTATAATCTTCTGTGGTTTGACTGCCATGGCCGCATCCAGCATTTCCTTCTCATCATTGCATGGACACTCCAGATTATGAATCAATTGGAATTTTTTCTTAACCAGACCTGATTTCTGCCTTTCAGGAAACATCGGATCCAGTAATATAATATCTGGTGGTTTTATATTTTCAGTTTTCTCTCCATTAATCTGACAAATATTATTATCCTTTATTGAATCTTCATTTCCATAGCTCACATCGTCAGCTATTGCATTCTCAATCTTATTGCTGTAGCTATTGTTATATATTATTGAATCAGAATTTCTATAACTTACATTGTCAGCTTTTGATTCCACATTTCCATGACAACACCTATTCACAGAATCACTGTTGTCATGTGCAAAATCATACATTGCCTCTATACTGTCGCCATTAATCAGTCTCATTCTTGACACTGCATCTGCCAGTTCCGGAACATTTGCCGCCCTCTCAAGCGCATCTTTAACCAAAATATAGATAACAGGATCCTTTTCATATAATGTCACATCAAATCCAGCCGCCGCCAGAAGCAATGAATCCTCAGCCATCCCAGCCGTAGCATCAAAGGCCGTATTACATTTGTCAGAGAATTTAGCTGCTCTAACCAGCAGTTCACTGGAGAGATTATTCCTTTTTAGACGCTTAATCATGTGTGTAAGATCTGCCAGCATTTCCATGCCTTCCTTGCACAAGGACACACCATCACGACCAACCTTTAAATAGAGACTATCCTCCGCAATGCTATGAATTTTTTCGTCAATATGCGGTACTGAATTTATTGTCTTATTAGATACTGTTCCATTCGGATCTGACAATAAATGTGCGTCAATAACATCTGCATTAAGCAAACGGGCTATATATTCAGCCTTTTCTATGCAATTATTGTCTGTACAAACCACGACCTCAAGAGAAGAATCCCTCATAACTTCCATTCCCGACTGCCTCAATAACGATTCTAACATTAATTTTTTATTAAGTTAGAAATATAATATTCAGCACCTAAATAAATATTTGCGATTAAATATTTCAATGTCAAATGATAAAAATCATACGAGACATCCTAAGCACTTACCAATTTTATATATACATAACAACACAAGCAGAGACATATTACATATTTCTAATCATTATAATCTATAAACTTGCTGCAATAAGGCCGCTGATTTAATATTGCATCTTTAAGCATAATATCATAAAAATACAGCAAATACGAGAATATCAAGGCTTTTTATTGTAAACATAAAAAGAGACCTCCATGCTACTGAAGATCTCTTCCTTCTTTTCTGCCGCAGATGGGAATCGAACCCATACCGTATTGCTACGACGGGATTTT
>CAVARE010000092.1:0-5704 GCA_963591145.1 Anaerotignum sp.
ACAAGCACGACTGCAAGAAACACTGTCCTTAGCGCTCAGATTCTATTCACGCTTACGGACAGTGTTTCCTTGCAGTCGGTATATACTTAATGGCAGAGATATAGGCAGCATGCCTGCAGTGACGCAAGCACGACTGCGAGAAATACTGTCCTTAGCGCTCAGATTCTATTCACGCTTGCGGACAGTATTTCCTCGCAGTCGTATATACTTAACGGCAGAGATAAAAGACAGGCTGCCTGCAGTGATACGAACACGAATAGAATCTGAGTGTGCGGACAGTGTTTCCACGCAGTCGTATATAATTAACGGTGGAGATAAAGACAGGCTGCCTGCAGTGATACGAACACGAATAGAATCTGAGTGTGAGTGTCACTGACAGCGCAGCCTGTCTGGATATGCTGAATTAATACGACTGTATAAAACAGTGCCCTCAACGCTCAGATTCTATTCACGCTTACGGGCACTGTTTATATACAGCCTTTATTTAGTTAGTGCAGCTCTATCATGCTGCGTTAGCTCTCTCCCTGATGCCTTTCTTAGGCTCTGAGAATCTCTTCTGTGAGAAGATCTCGAAGTGGAGCTTCTTCTGAAGTGTTCCCATGATGCCGTCTGGAAGGAACAGGATTACTAAGATGGCGATAGCACCGAGGATGATGTTGGACCATCCTGGCAGCTTGGCCAATACTTCCTCAAGGATTACGTAGATGATAGCACCTACTACCGGTCCTGATACGGTTCCGATACCACCGATGATTACGATGAATACCATGGATACTGTCCAGTCGATACTGAATCCTGAGTTAGGATAGATCGTTCCCTTGTTAATAAAGAATATACCACCTGCCAGTGCTGTAAACAGCGCTGCGATAACGTATACTAACAGCTTAGACTTGAAGATGTTAACGCCTACTGATGAAGCTGCATCTGCGTCATCTCTCATGGCTGTAAGTCCGAGACCTGTCTTAGTTCTTAAGAGAACATAAACAACGATCATCGCGAGCACACATAATGTAAGAGCCATCAGATAGATCTCAGGAACCTTAGGATAAGGTCTTGCCTTAATTGAGATGCCGCCGCCCTGGTTAACGTATTTCCAGCTCAGGAACCATGTGCAAATGGCCTCTGAAACAACCCATGTTGCGATAGCGAAATACATTCCTCGCATCCTGAACAGAACAAATGACAGCAGAAGTGCGACTATAACTGCAATTGCTGCGCCTACTAATAATCCTACCCAGATTGACATCGAATATGTAGATGTCATAACTGCTACTGAGAAGCCTGCCAGACCGATAAATGTCTGGTTACCGAGGCTGGTCATGCCTGTGAAGCCTGACAGCAGGTTCCACATCTCACCGAGTGTGATATACAGGAATATCTTCATCAGATAACGCATAGTATTGCTTGAGAAAATACCTGTAATATTAAAAATATACAATGCTGCAACGATAACGATGCATACAATAAGCATTACTTTGCCGTCCAGAACCTTAATAGGCTTGTGGGCTGATGCTAATGTTTTATTGTCTCCCATAACATCCTCCCTTCTACTTACTGAACAGACCCTGTGGTCTAACTGCCAGCATGATGATCAGCAAGATATAGCTTATAAGTAAACCATAATTTGCTCCACCGATAACCTGTGCCAGACCAAAGATAAGGCCTGCTACCAAGGTTCCAGGTATTGATCCCATACCGCCGATAACTACTACACCGAATGCTATAAGCAGGTAGCTGCCGCCTGATGATGCATAGAATGTCCACTTAAGACCGATGCACAGACCAGCAACTGCTGCTGTTGCCATAGCGATACCCATTGCTATAGCATATGTCTTCTTAACGCTTACACCCATGAGGGCTGCTGCCTGGGTATCATCAGAGGTTGCTCTGATAGAACGTCCCATATATGTCTTATTAAGGAACCATGTAAGAATGCAGATCGCAATAAGACTGATTGCCAGCAGGATAACATCCAGAAGGGCGATGCTTATGCTGCCGATCTTAAGGATGATTGAGCTGTAAGCTGCACCTGCGTGACGGGCATCTGCTGAGAACAGAAGAAGCATACCATCCTGCAGGATGATGGAAAGACCGAAGGTAACCAGAAGTGCAGGTTCTGAGCCTTTCTGCATAACTCTGTTAATAAGTCCTGACTGGAGTCCCATACCTATCAGGAACATAAATGGAATAGTTACAATAAGTGTCAGGATCGGGTCAACCCCCAGAGCCTGAGCAATAAGTGTTGAGGCATAAGCGCCTATGATTACGAACTCACCATGTGCAAGGTTGGTCAGCTTAACGATACCGAATATCATTGTCATGCCGACGCCCAGGAGAGCGTAGATACCACCGAGCAATATGCCGTTAATTAAGTACTGAATAACGATCATTTTTCTACCTCCTCTCCTTAAATACCGAAGTATGCCTTCTTAATCTCATCCTGTCCGAGATCCTTAGGATTACCTGACAGAACGACATTACCCTTAAGCATTACATGACAGATCTCGCCAGTCTTCATGGCTCTCTGAGTATCCTGCTCTACGAGAAGGATCGTCATGCCTGTATCCTTGTTAATCTTCTTGATAGTTGCGTAAATGTCCTTGATAACTGTAGGTGCCAGACCTAATGAGATCTCATCGAACAATACGAGCTGCGGCTTAGTCATAAGCGCACGTCCTACTGCAACCATCTGTCTCTGTCCACCTGAAAGTGATCCTGAAGCATCATTTCTCTTCTCCTTCAGAACCGGGAACAGATTATAAACCATCTCAAGAGAATCCTTAGCCTGGGCTCTTACATTCTTAGGGAAGCTGCCCATGATCAGGTTGTCTTCTACTGACATTCTGACGAAGCATCTACTGCCCTGAGGCACGAGGCTTAATCCTCTTGTTACAATCTTCTCTGCAGGAAGATTTGTGATATCTTCCCCTTTAAAATATATCTTACCTGCGCTGGCTTTATGAAGACCTGCTACTGTATCCATAAGTGTGGATTTGCCGGCACCATTTGATCCGATCAGGGATACTATCTTGCCCTCCGGCACATCTAATGATGCAGAATGAACAGCGATGAAATCTCCATATTTAGCCTGAACGCCCTCTATCCTAAGTAAAGGTTCACTCATTTTATTCATCCTCCTCTTCTACACCTAAGTATACAGCTTCAACTTCCTTAGAATCCATAACTGGTCTAGGATCGCCGATAAGCAGCTGGTGTCCGTCTGACATACACATAAGGTGGTCTGTTGACTCAACCATGGTCTGAATAACGTGCTCGATCCAGATGATTGAATATCCGGCGGCCTTAAGGTCTGCTACCATCTTCATTACATCCTGTACTTCGGCTTCTGTAAGACCTGCTGCAACCTCATCCAGGAGTAAGAGCTTCGGCTGTGTGCCCAGAGCTCTCGCAATCTCAAGACGCTTACGGTCAAGAAGTGTAAGCTCACCTGCAGGAATCTCTCTCTTTTCATATAACTCTGTCAGCTTAAGAGCCTCGAGAGCAACATCTCTTCCTTCGTGTTCAGAATGGTTAGCACCATGAACTGATGCTACCAGTACATTTTCATATACGCTCATTCCTTCAAATGGACGTGGAACCTGATAGGTTCTGCCTATACCCATGTGGCATCTGTCGGCAGGTTTAACCTTAGTGATGTCCTGACCATTGAAGGTTATCT
Organism: Anaerotignum sp.; assembly: GCA_963591145.1. GTDB lineage: Bacteria > Bacillota > Clostridia > Lachnospirales > Lachnospiraceae > RGIG5612. Next base: position 3,680 of record CAVARE010000092.1, read on the forward strand.
TGCCGCTGGTAGGGATTATAAGACCGATCAATGCGTTGAACATGGTTGTCTTACCGCATCCGTTAGGTCCGATAACGCCGTATACCTCGCCCTCTTCCACTGAAAATGACAAGTCATGCAAAATCTGAACACGTCCGTATCCTGCATTTACATTTTCAAATGTTAAAATATTACCCATAATTATTCCTCAAACTCTTCGGATCACGTGAAGCATACTGTGCAGAGTAATCCGGTTTTATTTTTATTTGATCGCGTTTTATTGATATTCCGCCTCAAATTTTTCGGAGAGCCTTATTCAGGCTCTCCGCTATAAACTAGTATGTCGAATCCTGATTAAGAATGCCACGCTTCAATATGTTACTTAATTATCTACTCGTCTGTTTCTTAATCCTTAATATTAGTTGATATTATTTGCTAGTAGCATTACCTGGAACGTACTCGCCCTCAACTTCGATGATGTCATAAACTGTATTGTCGATAACAACGAGCTTCTCTGTTCCATCTTCCTGTAACTGCCACTGTCCACCAGCGATTACAGTATCACCGTACTTAAGACCCTGCATATCCTTGTCATACTTGATAGGTCCAACGATTGTATCAAGATCTGTTGCTGCAAGAGCGTCACGGAGTGCTTCTGGTTCTGTTGTGCCAGCATTGATAAGTGCATTAACTGCGATTTCAAGAGCTGCATATGCATAACCTGTAGGCTGTGGCATCTCTCTTCCATTATCAGCAAGGTATGCTTCACCGATTTCTGCTGAAGAAATGCCTGTCAGCGCTGATGAGAATGGATAGTTAGGTGTCCACCAAACCTCTGTCATGATACCCTCAGCAAGACCCTGTGTATCATTTTCAAGAACATCTACGTCACCTGGAAGTAAGCAGCATTTGCCCATTGTGATACATCCAACTTCAACGCCTGCTGCGATGCAAGCCTTGTATACGTTCAGGAAATCTGGAGGAATGTTTGTACCAGCGAGAATGTCGATGTCTTCCTGCTTAAAAGTATTAGCTAATGATGTGAAGTCATTTGATCCTGATGGATACTGACCTGGGTCAACTACTACGTAGCCATCTTCAGGAAGCTTCTCTACGAAAATATCATGCCATGCTGTGCCGTCTGCATCTGATGCAAATGTAAGGCCAACCTTGTATCCCTGTCCAGGGCCATAGCCAGCTGCTGTCCAGAGTGCCTTATGGCATTCATAAACGTTCTCGATGGTCCAGAATGCATGGAATACCCACTCGCATTCGATACCGCCGGCAACATTAGCTGCTGTAGGGTTAACTGGTGACTGAATTGATACGCAAGGAACACCGTAACGTTCTGCTGTCTGAGCAACAGGGATAACTGTCTCAGGTGTCTGGATAGCGATCATCATGTCTACTTCGTCTTCTTCAATGAGTTTCTGTGCCATCTCTGCGCACTTAGAAGAATCAGATTCTGAATCGTACATGATAACTTCGATCTGCTTCTTCTCACCGTCAACCTCAATGCCGCCCTGATCAGCAACCCACTGTGTCATTGTGTCGATAACCCACTGTGCGCCCTCACCATTACCAGCGAGTGAACCTGTTGTAGGGTTAACGTAACCGATTTTGATCGTATCTGCTGCCTGTGTATTAACTGCGCCAAAAAGGCCAACAGCCATAACTGCAGAGATCGCAACTGCTAAAATTCTCTTTTTCATATTGTCTCCTTTCAATATTACACGCGTATGCCATAACTGTTATTTGTGGCATTTGCAAGGATTTTAACATTGAGAGTTGTATATTGTAAATAGTTTGATGTATCAACTTCGTACAAAAATATGCATAAAATTTATACATTCAGCAGAATTGAAAGTTCTTGACAGAATATAATTCATATGTTAGTCATGCAAACATTTCGCAACATTTCTCCATGAAAACGTTAAAGACTGCGGTTGCTGCCGCTTTAGATAACAGAAAACGACTGCGAAAAACACTGTCCTTAGCGCTCAGATTCTATTCACGCTTGCGGACAGTGTTTTCTCGCAGTCGTAT
>CAVARE010000093.1:0-5613 GCA_963591145.1 Anaerotignum sp.
GATACTGGCTTATAGTTGTTCATGCACCACAGTGTGATATCCAGAGCATGTGTTCCGATGTCGATGAGTGGTCCGCCGCCCTGCAGAGATTTGTCAGGGAAAACGCCCCATGTAGGAACTGCTCTTCTTCTGATGGCATGTGCCTTAGCGAAATAGATCTCGCCGAATTCATTGGCCTCGCATGCCTTATGCAGCATCTGGGTGTCCTGACGGAATCTGTTCTGATAACCGATAGTGAACTTCTTGCCTGATTTCTTCCATGCGTCGATCATCTTCTGAGCTGCCTCTGTGTTATGAGCCATAGGCTTCTCGCACATTACGTGCTTGCCAGCTGCAAATGCATCGCATGTGATAGGGCTGTGAGCAACATTAGGTGTGCATACATGAACTACGTCGATGGATGGATCCTTCAGTAATTCCTTATAATCTGTGTAATATTTGGCTCCTTCTGCGCCGTATTTCTCGCATGCTTCCTTAGCACGTTCCTCGATGATGTCGCAAAATGCAACCATCTCGCATAACTCGCTCTGTGCGCTCAGCGCCGGGAAATGCTTCTGATTAGCGATGCCGCCGCAGCCTATGATTCCTACTTTTAATTTTGCCATGTTTATATCTCCTGTTCTTAAATATTTTCTAAGCTTCCCGCGCAGCCTCTGCCTTCTGATTTACTGCGCCGCTCTGACCTACGTATGCCATTCTATTGGCCAGCTGACTGGACAGACATACGGCTGCCAGAAGCACCAGGCCTCGTACTAACTGTGTAACGCCGGCGTCCAGACCACACAGAGTGAGGCCGTTTTCCAGCATGATGATGGTAGGTGCACCGAAAATCAGCTTATATACCCGGGTGCCCTCGCCGCCTGCTACCGGCATTCCTGCGATATAGAGCGCCATCATAACCTTCATCTCGAAGCCTGAACCGGTTGTATTACTTACTCCGCCATTACGTGCTACGAAGAATATGCCGGCGATGGCTGCCAGAAGTCCTGACATGGTAAATGCGATGATCTTCATCTTGACTACATTTACGCCTGTATGCTGGATAGCGACTTCATTTTCACCTATACCTCTGATATAGTTGCCGATCCTGGTATAGTTCCAGATATAGAAAACTATAAGAAGTATTACTATTACAACGATTACCTTGAATAATGTATTATCCAGGAACTCCAGATCCTCTGGAAGGTAATAGGATTTATTGCTTACTATCAGGTTAACCAGCGCCCTGTAGGCCATCATAAGTGCCAGGGATGCCATGAAGGAGTTAACCTTGAGCTTAGCATTAACGAATCCCAGCAGCATGCCTGATGCTATACCGATCGCGATTGAGATCAGTATGAATACGATGGAATTGCTGGAATCCGCTGCCATCAGTCCGAATGTGCCCGCCAGGGCTACTACTACGCCTGTACTGATATCGGTGCCGCCCATTGCCGCTACAAACATCATGCCCGCTGCCGCGATTATTGTCGCTACCGACTGATTGAAGATATTAGTAAGGTTACGTCCTGACAGCAATCTGCCTCCCGTTAATATGGTAAATACTACGAAGATCAGAACGAAAACAAATATTGGAAGCCAGGTATTAATATTGAATTGAAATTTCTTTTTAGTATTCATTACAGCATAACCTCCATCATCTTCTCATCTGTGAAGTCGCCATTTCTTGAAAGCATAGCTGCCGCCCTATGATCCTTCATAACAAGGATACGGTCTGCCATACCCATCGCCTCCGGAAGCTCATCGGAGATCATTATGATGCCGATGCCCTTCTTCTTAGCTTCCTTCAATACGCTGTAGATATATGCCTTAACGCCGATATCTACACCACGTGTAGGACAGTCAAGGATGATATAGTCCAGATCCTTAACCAGCCAGCGGCTCAGGTTAACCTTCTGCTTATTGCCGCCAGAGAGCCTTCTGACTGTATGATTAAGTCCTGCTGCCTTGATCTCGAATTCCTGTGCGGCTCTGTATGCCAATGCCTTGGTCTTCTTAGGGCTCTGGAATCCGATTGTTCCTGAGATCTCTCTCAAGGATGGAATGATAACATTGGCGCCCACGCCTGCATTAAGCATGAGGCCATTGGCATCACGGTCCTTGGACAGATATGCGCCCTTAGTCTTAACCATATCTGAAGGGCTCTTAAGAACCTTGTTAATAGTCTTAACAGTGACGGTTCCTGTTCTTCCCTCTTCCAGGCCGAATATGGCGCTGCCTAACTCATGAATGCCTGCATCTGACAGTCCGCATATTCCCAGGATCTCGCCCTTATGCAGCTCAAAGGATACTTCCTCGCATTTGCCTGGAACAGTTATATTCTTAACCTCCAGGATTACTTCGTCTGAGTATGACTCCTCCCAGTCGTCGCGGTAATAATCACCCGACACCTCACGGCCTATCATCTCACGCTTCAGCTCGTCCATGCTGAAATCCCGGGCAGCTCTGCAATCTACGATCACGCCGTCTCTCAGTACGGCTACCTCATCGCATATCTCAACCATTTCCTCCAGGTCGTGAGTTACCATCAGAATCGTCTTACCCTGACTCTTGAAATTGTTTATAAACTTATAGAGAACCTGTCTGTTGTCCTGAGAAAGTGCCTGTGAGATCTCATCCAGAACCAGGAAATTCGGATCTGTTATAAGGGTTCTTCCCAGCTCCATGATCTTTCTCTGCTCTATGGACAGGGTTCCTGCCGGAAGGTCTAATGGCACCTTAGGCAGGTTCCATTTATCAAATATTGCCTCTGCATCTCTATGCATGGCCTTAAGGTCTACTATTCCGGCCTTGGTATATTTATCCATCTTGCCTAGGAATATATTAACTACTCCCGGCAGATTACCTACGACACCCATCTCCTGCACAACCATGGCGATGCCATTGGCTGTTGCATCCCCCGGTGACTGGGGATTGTATTCCTTGCCTTCTTTATAAAACTTACCGCTGTCCTTCTTCTGCATTCCACAGACCATGGATGCGAGGGTGGATTTGCCTGAACCATTCTCACCTGCCAGGCCTAATACGGTTCCTTTTTTAAGAACGAGGTTAATGTCTTTATTGGCCAGTGTAGGTCCAAAGCTCTTGCTGACGCCTTCTATGCGCAGCATCTCTTCGTTATTGATATTTGCATTTGCCATCACTTCATTACCCCCTTATATCCTATAGATGAGAGGATACCGCATACCAGCACTACTGCGCCCAGGCATACGTCCTGCCATGTTCCGGAAGGTATTCCCAGAAGTGTGAGTACATTGAACAGTCCTGATACGATGAAGGCTCCTACTGCTATGCCCACGACGTCATTGAAGATTCGCGAGAACGAGCCTGAGATAAGTATGATCGCCAGTGCCTTGAATATACCCGCCAGTGAGCCCATGCCTGAGGTGGCTGTGTAATATCCGATATATGAAACCTGCGCAATACCTGCCACTGCGATGATGACCGCTCCTACCATGGCTGCAAGAAGGATGGTCTTCGTCTTCTTGATGCCCATGGCCTCGGCAACTTCTCCACCTCCCCCGATGGCTCTTAAGTTGAATCCGAGTCTGGTTCGGTTGAAAATGATATATGCTGCAATAAATACAACTATTGCGATGATGAACATCCACGGGAACTGTCCTAATACTCTGCAGTCCTTCAGCAGAACCTTCGCTGCGCCGACTGATTTGGATCTCGCATTAACGTAGATCGTTGTAATGGATTCGAATACCAGCGCGCATCCCAGTCCTGCAACCCATGATGGAATCTTAAGAAATACTGAGCATGAAGCACTTAAGAATTCACATACCAGCATGCCTACGATTGTTCCTATAATTAACCCCGGATATCCTAATCCATAATCAGTTACTAATACGGCTCCCAGATTGCCTGCCAGAATTACCTGTGCGCCTATTGATAAGTCGATCATTCCTCCCGAGAAGATAAACGTCATGCCCAGCGCAATCATCATAGGATAGGATACCTGGATGAGTATCTCCTTGACGTTGCTAAATTGCAGTAATCTGCCACCCGTTATAAAGTGGCAGATCACATAGAATAATACTACGATTGCAATAACCAGAATCTGGCTTATTAAACGTTTTTTCTTCGGGTCGATAGTTTTATTATTATTCTTCATAATTAATTACCCTATCCCCAGATTATTTTTTACTGCTGAGCAGCTGCTGCTCTTTCTTCAAGTGAGTAGTTGTTGATTACTTCGATGAATGAATCATAGTTGAAATCAGGATTGTAAGCTGCATCCATGTTCTGGATTTCTGCTTCTGAGTAGCAGTGATTTGTAATGAATGTCTCAACGAACTGGTCGTATGTCTCAGCTGTTACCTGGAATGGCATAATGTTGTCAACGAATACGATATTGCCGTCAGCGTCTGTAAGCGGATTGCCCTCAAGGAAATTCATAAGAGCTACTGCTGCCATGGTTCCTGAGATCCAGTAATCGCCGTTAACGAATTCTACCGGGTTGTTCTCGTCTACAAGATACTCTAATACTGCTGAGTCAAGGCCTGATGTGATAACCTTAACGTCTAAGCCCTTAGACATGATGGCATCTGCTGAACCGATAGCATAGTCAGAGCCTGTAGCATATACGAAATCTACGTCTGGTGTTGCTGTTAACTGATTAGCTGCGTATGGCTGGATGTTATCCTGTGAGTCTGTATATACAACTGCCTTAACCTCGCCGCCGCCTGCTTCAAATGCTTCTGTAAATGCATCGATACGCGGTGTATCTGTTGGGTCGCCCTGTGCTGCTGTCTCGATGAAGCATGTCTTGTATCCCTGTTCCAGAGCGTATTCTGCACAAAGTGTGCCGTATTCTGCATTAGCAGGTCCTACCGCGCCGGCGAAATATTCGCTTTCCTGAAGTAATGCGATGATCTCCTCATCGGCTGGAACCTTGTCTGAGAATACATAAGGAACCTGAGCCTCTTCACAGATGTCAATAACTGTCTTGTACAGGTTGTCAGCTGGGAGCCAGATAATAAGTCCGTCACATCCTGCAGCGATAAGATTCTCAATATCCTGAACGATCTTATCAACCTGGAAGTCGTCAGATGCGTCCTGATTCTCGCTTCCAACTGCTGATACTACATATTCCTGATTAGCCAGAAGTGTGTTCAGTGCAAATGATCCTGGTCCGAAATAGTTGCTGCCGATCTTAAATGATCCTGCATCTGCTGATGCTACTGATGCCATTGAACCAACGAGCATCGCGCACATAGCTGTAACCGCAATAATTTTCTTCATGTTTGTTCCTCCTATAGGTTTGCTTTTACCCCGAGATGTTTCCCATCCCTTTGTTACTACAACAACTTTATTTTATGCTTTCGCGGGAGTTTTTTCGCTTTTTATAAAACTTTTTTATTCGTTTCTCTTATTATTTTTTTCATCAAAAAAAGACAAGGGTGTAGCTCTCGCAAAATTTACACGCTTGTCTTTCTATTTTTTGCAGGTTGTTAGAAGATGCATGGCAGTAATCTACTGCGCGCTCCGTGAACCTCGGCGTAGCAGCCACTGTTCGAAAACGCCTTCGCTGATTGTTTGTTTTAAACGCCCTGTACGGCAGATATGAATGAGCCGTGCTTGCACGGGCTAATTCATATCTATCGT
>CAVARE010000094.1:0-5324 GCA_963591145.1 Anaerotignum sp.
ACAGTCCACTACTCGAAAACGCCTTCGCTGATTGTTTTCTCGCAGTGGCTGTGCTGCCCCGGCGCACTAAACAACTGCATAACATTCCAAATAATAATTCACCACTATTTGAACCTATGAAACATTTGCGGATAACAGCTGCGACTGTTATAATGACGCTTTCACATCCTATAGTATTTAAAATCACATAATCTCAACTAAAGTCTGGCAAAATCAGTAACCATAGTATTCTTTTGTTAATTCATCATGTCTATCGTCAGTGTTTCGCGTTGGCAAAAGTTTGTAGAATCAATTCGGAGGGAGTTTTCTATGAATAAAAAGCCAAATATGCCATTACTTGAAGAGATTGGCGCAAGAATCCGATATTTTAGACAGCATGCAAATTTATCGCAGGAGGCTCTCGGCGAGAAGGCCGATCTGCATCCTACATATATTGGACAGATAGAACGAGGCTCCCGCAATCTGACAGTATCCGCTCTCAATGATATTCTCGGCGCATTAGAGATTTCATATAGTGTATTTTTTGAGTCTGTTGATGTCAAAAATGCCTTTCAATCAGAATCGACTGAATTTCTAAAGGTTGTAGATTATCTCAGCAATTTCGAACCCATTCAGCAACAGCATGCCATAGCGATACTCCAGGAATATTCCAAGGCTCTAAGGGAAGCCCGCAGGCCGTCAGATTTCTAACTGCTTTCCAGCTTGCGTTTGTTCCTGCGAACCCGATTTATATGCCTCTCGAAATCACCATTTCTGAACAGCTCTGCCAGCAGATACTGCTCAAATGTCGGCACTGTGCATGAATAGAATCCTAGCTGCTCTTCATATATTTCACGCAGTTTCATCGGAAGGATCATGTACCCTGCTCTTAATGCCGGTGAAATGGTTCGGGAAAATGTATTCACATATATAACATTTTCATCTCTGGACATGGAAAATAGTGACTCCTCTGCCTTTCTTGATACGGTAAGCTCAGAATCATAATTATCCTCTACGATTACAGCGTCCCGCATGCTGGCCCAGTTAAGATATTCCATTTTCTTGGAAATGCTCACAGATATGCCGCTGGGGTAGCTGTTAAATGGTGTGACATGCAGCACACTCGCCCTGGTTTTAATTAAATCCTCGCTGCTGATTCCATCAGCTGTGAGCCTTAACATATCGCATTTTATCCCAACTGCTTCATAAGCCTTGCGTATCTTATCATATGACGGATCTTCCAGGGCAAATGTTAATTGTTCACCACAGTCTGGATCTTCTGAGGGCAGGTTGCGGGCAGCTCTTATTAATTGCGCGATCAGACCATATATATATTCCGCACCGGAGCCTATGATGATCTGCTCTGGTGAAGCCTTCATACCCTTGCTTCTGGCCAAATAATCGCAGATCTGCGTCTTAAGCTCCAGACAGCCGCTGTTTTCCGATTTGGACATTATCCTGTCTCCATAGTCAAGTATGGTCCTTCGCATAGTCTTAGAGATAATGTCAAATGAAAACTGCGTCCCTTCAGCATTTTGTGAATATGCTGTCTGCGGTGGCGCAGCATCGGCCTTTCTGCTGCCTAACCCTTCAGAATCTGTAACCTCTTCATTTGATTTAGCGACATCTGGCCTGATATCGTTTTCAAAATCACATTCTCTGTAGGCAACGAAGCAGCCGCTTCTGGTTCTCGACTCTATATATCCCTCCTCGCACAGCAACGACAGCGCATGCTCCACTGGGATCACACTCAGCCCAGTCTCCGACGCAATCATCCTCTTAGACGGGATCTTATCGCCATACCTATATACGCCAGTGATAATATCCTGGCGTATCATATAGTATAGCTGCATATATGCAGTTAAGTTGCTATCCTTCTTTATAATATAATCCATGTGTATTCTGATACTCGGTTAATTGCTTCGTGCAGGCAAGCTCGAGCAGTGGCTGCATATTGAGAATTCGCGCTGGGACGGCAATATGTGTTTTCGCAATCTTTTATGCGGAACAGGTTTTTTATCTCATTGATCTCACTTTTATTCATTATCTGATTCCTTCGTATTCATAACCTGCACCCACAACTGCTGCCTTAATAGCCTCCTCTGGCACATCTGCAGATGTAGTGATGGTAACCAGATTCTGCTCGTGATCTGCCTTAGCCTCCACGATTCCATCTATCTTCTCTAAAGCTTCCTTAACATGTGCTTCACAATGCGGGCACATCATTCCCTTAACTGTAATCTCCATTATTGATTCCTCCTGTATCTCTGCTTTATTATCTGATTTCTTGTCTGACACTGCCTGCTCTTGCTGCTCATTAATGCCAGACTCAATATTTTTCTTATCCGCCGCAGCCATATCCACGCAGTCCTGTCGGCTGCTCATGCATTTATTGCCTATTTCCTGGGCACTGGCGTCACTGGTCATGCAAATATCGCCTTCTGCTGTATCAGTCTGACTGGTGCTGGTACATTTGCCGCCTGCCTGAGCTAACAGCGGCTTATGCCCAATGGATGTCTTTCTGGCCTTATCTCCCACTGCATCATATGGCTTACACAGATTAAGCCTTAATGCATTCGTCACCACGCAGAAGCTGGATATGGACATGGCGGCCGCACCGAACATAGGATTAAGTGACCAGCCAAATGCCGCTATAAAGCAGCCTGCTGCCAGCGGAATGCCTATAACATTATAAATGAACGCCCAGAACAGATTCTGATGGATCGTCCGCAGCGTCGCACGGCCGATTCTTACTGCCGCAGCCACATCCTGCAGCGAATTCTTCATAAGAACAACGTCTGCCGCATCGATCGCAACATCCGCGCCGGCACCTATGGCAATACCCGTGTCGGCTCTCATGAGCGCCGGAGCATCATTGATGCCATCCCCAACCATGGCAACCTTGCCGAATCGCTGAAGACGTCTTATGGTCTCTTCCTTACCGTCAGGCTTCACGCCTGCCACCACCTCGTCGACTCCTGCGGTCCGCGCTATTGCCATGGCGGTCTTCTCATTATCTCCCGTCAGCATAACCACATGAATACCCATATTCTTGAGGCGTTCAATGGCCGCCCTGGAATCGTCCTTAATTATATCAGCAACTGCTATTATTCCCAGCAATTTCGCATCGCTGGCAAAATAAAGCGGCGTCTTGCCCATTTCTGCCAGCTGGTCAGCGGCATTTTTGAGTGCCGGAGCTTCCATCTGCTTAAGGATTGAGCCAAGTGCCGTCATATGCCCGTCGGCATTTTCAGCTAATTGGCTGGCTATAAACTGCGCATTGCCGCCGCAGATCTTATGGCCTTCTATATCAGCAGACAGTCCGTTACCCGCAAATGTTTTAAAATCATTTGCCTCTTTCTTCTTAATATCATGCTCCTGCGCATATTCTGTTATTGCCCGTGCCAGCGGATGCTCCGACAGGGCTTCAATGGCAAATGCCGATTCTAACAGTTCATCCTCATCTATGCCGTCGGCGCATATAATATCTGTAACCTTAGGCTCGCCCTTCGTGATGGTGCCAGTCTTATCCAGGGCGATTATCTGAACTCTGCCAGCGGACTCCAGCGACGCTGCGGTCTTAAACATGATGCCGGATCTGGCGCCCTTACCATTTCCGACCATTATCGCAACCGGCGTAGCCAGTCCCAGCGCACATGGGCAGCTGATTACCAGCACTGATATCGCCCTTGCCAGACAAAATCCCACATCGCGGCCGATTATCATCCATACCACAAATGTGATCACGGCTATTGATATGACTGCCGGCACAAATATGCCGGATACCTTGTCTGCGATTCTGGCGATGGGTGCCTTAGTTGCGGCCGCATCCGAAACCAGCTGTATGATCTGGGACAGAGTTGTATCCTTTCCTACCCTTTCGGCTCTGCAGAGCATGTAACCACTGGTATTGGTCGTCGCGGCATATACCCTGTCTCCAACTGACTTCTCAACAGGAATGCTCTCTCCCGTAAGGGCCGACTCATCCACCGATCCGTCACCCTCCAGTACAACCGCGTCCACAGGGATACGGCTTCCCGCCTTAACTACTATGCTGTCCCCAGGCATTACCTGTTCGATAGGAACCTCCCGTTCATGACCATCTGCCATGATCACCGCTGTTTTGGCCGACAGCTTCATTAAGGATTTCAGAGCATCCGTTGTCCGTCCCTTTGAGACAGACTCCAGCAGCTTTCCTACGGTTATCAGGGTCAGTATCATGGCGGCCGACTCGAAGTACAATTGATCCATATAAGCCATGACCTGGTCAGCATTTGCCTCTAACTGAGCTGCAGTCATGGCAAATAGTGAATATACACTATAGGCAAATGATACTGCCGATCCCATAGCCACCAGAGTATCCATGTTAGGCGCCCTGTGGATCAGACCCTTGAAGCCGTTAATGAAAAACTTCTGGTTTATAACCATTATGGCCGCCGATAAAATCAGCTCATAAATGCCCATCGCCACATGATTGCCTTCCAGAAATGCCGGCAACGGCCAGTTCCACATCATATGTCCCATGGAGACATACATAAGCGGCAGCAACAGTATTACAGATGCAATAAGCCGGTTTCTTATCTTCGGCGTCTGAGTATCCTTAAGCTCTGACTCATAATCCTGTACCGTACCGGAGCCTGGCGCTGCATCTGGTTTGGCCTTCAGCTGAGCACCGTAGCCTGCATCTGTAACAGCCTTAATTATCGTCTCGGGCGATGCTGTTCCCTCTACACTCATTGAATTGGTGAGAAGACTTACTGCGCAGCTGGTAACTCCCGGCACCTTATTTACTGCTTTTTCAACCCTGGCCTGGCATGCCGCACATGACATGCCGGTTACCTGATATCGTTCCATTTATGATTCCTTTCACTTATATCTCAAATGCATTGTCAGACAGCTCATGCCAGTTAAGCACCTGCAGCTGTCTGTATTCCGGACAATATCATCTCATCAGCTTCTGAAGGGTTGATACCAGCTCGTCTATCACGTCATCATTGCCCTTTCTGATATTTTCTGCAACGCAGGTTCTGACATGATTAGCCAGCAATACCTTATTGAAGCTATTCAGCGCAGATGTTATTGCTGATACCTGCGTTAATATGTCCGTGCAGTATGCACCTGCCTCCAGCATACCCTCGACGCCGCGCACCTGTCCCTCTATACGTTTCAGGCGGTTCATGAGATCCTTCAATTCCTTGTCATCTCTGTCCTTATGCTTGCCTGAACAATATGGACATACATTTTCCTCCATGACCTCACCGCCATCTGCGGTAATTTCATCATTTCCCTTATTCATGCCAGCCTCCTATTCGCTGTTTTTTAATCACTCTTTCAGTCTGTACTGT
>CAVARE010000095.1:0-5212 GCA_963591145.1 Anaerotignum sp.
CTTGACCTAATATTGTAAAATATATTAGGAAAGGAAGATTACAATGACGAAACATATTTTGATTCATACATAAGCACGTATTAACATAACAGCGCAGCCAACCGTCGCTATACCATGTTGATTTATACTTAAAACTGCCCCGGGGTTAACGGGTAAAATTGACCCGCCATACGCACAGAAACCAAAAGGCGCCCGCAGGCGCCTTTTGTATTTCCTGAATTCCTGCTGTGGTTTGAAACCCGGCCATCATCTGATTTTAGCCATTGAATTTTTCCAAAAGAAAAGTAATACCTGCAGCTTTAATTCTTTGAATGGCTTTAGAACTTAATCCAGGGAGCTTAACATATATATCAGAAGTGATTAATACACCTCATATCCCTCACCTTCTCTTATAAGCTTTGAAGGATCGTTCTGTGCTTTCTGAGCGTAGCACTGCGCTTTTCCATATTCTGTTGCAGCCTTTGCCATATATGTAAGCTGCTCGTTTCTGTCGCTTGTGCAGCCTGCCAGAGAGAAAGGACCTATGATGCCTGCAAATAGAGGTCTGTCTGTAATCATAGTGAGTGCTTTTTTAACGCTGTCAATATATATACTGACTCTTCCGTCCTCAAGCGCAGGCACTTTTAATGCATCTGCTTCTTCCTCGCTGTGAATCAGAGTTCCCACAACTGCAGGCACCTCGTCATCTGATACCTTAACATCTGCTCCAAAGGCTTCCGCTTCAAGAGAAAGATCCATATAGCTTACAGATGCCAGTGAATCCACTCTGTCTGCTACCATCTTCATTACTTTTGCCTGAAGATCGCTGTCTGAAATCAGCTTACTTACAGTAATTCCCGCCAGCTGCACACCCGGAAACGAGAGTACAGGAAGCGGCTTCTTAACAGGAGCATTTTTAACTTCCTATAACCATTTTTTCATATTCATAAGAATTCCTCATTGCATTTATTTTAAATTGGCTTCGGCATCCTTCATAATTTCCCTGATTATCTTTTCTGTATTATGATCTATAGGGGAAATCGGATCTGCCTTTAAGATTTCTTCTATACGTTTGTGAGCCAGTGTCACCATATTCTGACGTCCGCCGGCATCCCAGCTGCCGTAGGCTTCACCTATTATAGCTTTTGAATCATAGAATTCATCTGTTCTGAAAGCTTTTCTTGTTGATTTCCTCTTGAGGAAATGACCTCCCGGGCCTACTGCCGCGATATCTTCAAAGAGAGCCTTTTCGTCGCATACATCCACGCCATCTGCAAAGCGCAGGCACTGTTTGAATATTTCCTCGTCTATAAGCATCTGTTCATAAGAAAGAGTCATGCTGCTCTCCAGCAGTCCCAGACCCTGTATAACATCTGCTCTCTGGCCTGCCAGCGGCAGAGTAGTCATCATTTTTTCCATGGCAGTCTGAGTTCCCGGCTCAAGAGCATCTGTCAGACAGCCTGCCATAATTGTAGGCAGCTGATAGAATCTGCCCATCTGGTTCATGGCCATCATGCATAATGCAGTTTCAGGCGCGCCTTCCATAAAGAAGCCGTTTCTCATATTTGCCCTGCCCAGTGCCGCACCGTAGATAAGAGGAGTTCCCGGAGTCGTAAGCTGATAAATAACAACCGAACTCAGGCTCTCCGCATTGGCAAGCGCCACATCTGCAAATATGCCTGCCGGACCTGTAGTTCCGCATGCAGGCATCGGATACATAAGAACAGGAGCTTTATATTTAGTAAGTTCCATTGTTCCCTCCAGCATTTTTTTATCATGAGTAAGCGGTGCAACAGTGCAGTAGCACGCTGAAAAAATCTTTCTGTCAATAACAGCCTGTTCACTGCCCAGTATGGTTTTAAGTACTTCTATATAGTAGGGCAGTTCTTCCACTCTCTGTATCTCATCCTGCAGATGCTTGCCGCTGCTGAGCAGGGATTCACAGCTTGACAGAAATGCAGCCGATTCTGCCTTAAGATAATCGTCAGCAGGCATAAGTGCAGTCCACAGTACTGATGCAGGTTCAATATGGTCAAATATCTTACCAATGTTTCTGATATCCTGCATAACAGCTTCACGTCTGACACCTGTTTCAAGATCCAGTACATAAGAGCCGCAGCCGTCCATTGTCAGCGTAGGCCTTGATGACGGCAGGTGCAGATCAAACTGAGGGTTTCTTGCACCGAGAGTAAATTCCTTAGGAGCGCTGGCCAGCGCTGACTCTACCATTTTGCGGCTGATAAGAGCTATCTGTGTATCCCAGTCAACCTGTGCGCCTCCCTTTTCCAGAACTGCAAGGGCTTTTTCACTGCCCACCTTAACTCCTGCCTCTTCAAGAATTCTAATACTTTCCTCGTGTATTTTTTTTATTTCCTCTTCATTTAATACATAAGAATTCCAGATCATCTGATATCTCCTTTCGATTTCTCAATAGCTTCCCGGCTTATCCAACCAGCTGTGCAGCAACCGCGCAGCACTCTGTAGCGTCTTCGGTATATGCTGTAGCGCCTATTTTTTCTGCCCATCTTGCTGTTACAGGAGCTCCACCGACCATAGTCTTGTATTTTTCTCTCAGGCCTTTTTCTCTGAGCTTTTCCTCAAGCTCCTGCTGGCAGGTCATTGTTGTTGTGAGCAGCGCGCTTGTTCCGATTATATCTGCTCCCACTTCTTCAGCCTTTTCGATAAATCTGTCTGCAGGAACCTCTCTTCCAAGGTCATATACATCAAAGCCTGTAGCCTTGAGCATTGATACGCATATTCCCTTGCCTATGTCGTGTACATCTCCTTCTACAGTTCCGAACACAATGACACCTCTTTTGCTCATTGCGTCACCCTTTGCGGCAAGCTCCTCGTCTACTCTGGCTGATACAATCCCCATAACCTCTGTGGCAAATATAAGTTCGGGAAGGAAAATCTCTCCTCTTCCAAACTTATCTCCAAGCTCGTTCATTCCTTTGCTGAAGCCTTCCTGTAAAAGTTCAACTGCGCTCACACCTTCGGCAGCTCCTTCATCAAGAACCTCTGCAGCCATATCTTCATCAGCTTCTAAAATAGACTCTATTGCTTTTTTCATTATTTCTTCTCTGTTCATTTCTGTTTCCTCCCGAATATAAAATTCTGTCTTTTCTGATATTATCTTATATTAACTATGCAATTAAACGGCATCTTTTTTTTATTCTTGCTGCACCTTATTTTTATATTTATTGCACCTTTTAATTATATATGTTAGCATTTACTGACAGGAGGTATGAATATGTTATTTGCAGAACCCATAGGATTCAAAAACAGCTGCGGAGTCAAAGCCACTCTCGAAAGCATCTCTTATTACCCGTACCACATGCATGAGGACATACTGGAGATCATATGCATTATCAACGGCAGCTACGATATTTCTGTTGATGTTCACAATCATACGCTGTCATATGGAGACATCTATTTTTTCAATACCAGGAACTCCCACAAAATAAAAAAGGCCAATGGCAACTGTATTATTCTTACAGTCCACATCGACCTTAACCATTATAAAGATTATTTCAGGGATTTTGACGGCAGCGGAAGCTTTGATATATCTGAGCAGTTTTTCATATGCGATTCATTCCAGTATGAAAACAAATATTCCCTCAATACAAAACATCTCAGATTTCTGATGGCGAAAATATATATGGAATACTCTTCCGAAAACGCTTCCGATCACAGACTTGAAAATCTGACAAGGGAATTTCTTTCACATATTCTCACCCATTACCGAAACTATATCTATGCAAGACTTGACGACGGCACCTATGCTGTAGTACAGCACGATAACATATCCGGCAGTGAACGTATCTACCGCATAATAGATTACATTTACAGCCATTTCAGTGAAAAACTCACACTTGCCGATATTGCCGGGGCAGAGTTCCTAAATCCGTCCTATTTGTCAAAATATATAAAGCTAGCTTCGGGTCTGACGTTTACAGAGCTTCTGTCTTTAGCCAGGTGTGAAGCTGCCGAGCGCCTTCTGGGAAACACATCCAAAACCCTTGACGAAATAGCCCGCGAGGTAGGCTTCTCCACCAGAAATCATCTGACAAACCAGTTCAAAAAATGGTTTTGCAAAACGCCATCACAATATCGCAGGGATATTATCGCCGACTTGTCAGAAGACAGTACAATACAGTTTGACAGCTTTGATTACGAATTCGCCATGCTTATTATGAATTCCTATCTTGACGGATACTGATGGCTGTCCCTGTTTTACAGGGTGTTGATTTATACTTAAAACTGCCCCGGGGTTAACGGGTAAAATTGACCCTCCATACGCACAGAAACCAAAAGGCGCCCGCAGGCGCCTTTTGTATTTCCTGAATTCCTGCTGTGGTTTGAAACCCGGCCATCATCTGATTTTAGCCATTGAATTTTTCCAAAAGAAAAGTAATACCTGCAGCTTTAATTCTTTGAATGGCTTTAGAACTTAATCCAGGGAGCTTAACATATATATCAGAAGTGATTAATACACCTCATATCCCTCACCTTCTCTTATAAGCTTTGAAGGATCGTTCTGTGCTTTCTGAGCGTAGCACTGCGCTTTTCCATATTCTGTTGCAGCCTTTGCCATATATGTAAGCTGCTCGTTTCTGTCGCTTGTGCAGCCTGCCAGGTCATAATATGAATTCCCGTGCAGCAGTGCAGATTTCGCAGTTTTAATATATCCGGCTCTCTCATCAGTGTCCGTTCCTGCATCCATTGCAGCATCGACGTCTCTTTCACCTATATACAGCTGAATCTGTGCATATTGTTTTGCTTCCTGTGTTATTGATTTGAAATTCTTGCCGAATGTAAGCCGCCAGAAGTTTCCTGTCCCTTCAGGCAGTACGGATATATTCGTGTCTCTGCATCCGTTCATCACATACATATTCTTATTGCCGGGATCCATCACCGTTCTCTGAACACATTTTGTTCCGGGTTCTCTGTTTTCGGGAGTCCAGAAGCCCGTGTAGTTCTCCAGATCCCATACATCCTCTTCCCAGACGCCGTTTTCCATCTCCATGTAACCTATGCAGCTGCCTTTTTCCCATACTTCGGTAATCCATTCAGGATTTATATAATATGATGTGCAGCCTATTGCATTGTTGATTGTATCAATGGTTGCCTCGCCGCCTGCATCCTGAATGATTTTTTCTTCAGTCCAGTATCTCGGCATATCATCATCCCAGAATTCTTCTCCTGTAAAGAGATGCTCCCACATTTCGTC
>CAVARE010000096.1:0-4882 GCA_963591145.1 Anaerotignum sp.
GGCCGCCGCTATTGGCGGCCAGCATATGGATCGGTACCCACTATGGAACGTTTACGATGATGATGCTAGTGAGGAAGCGTTCATCAAGAAAATGACTAATAAATGCAGCTATCTTCCTGGGGAAGATGTTCTTCCTAAGGACTCTTTGTGCTATCAGCAGTTTATGGTCTTAAACGAGATTAATAACCTTAAGATCGACGGAAGAAAGGTTTCACCAGATATTAAACAAGGCATATACAAGGAACTGTTTGAAAAGAAGAAAAAGGTTCGCAGAAAAGATATCGAGGACTATCTTGTTTGTAATGGTCACGTGAATAAAGATGCACTCGAATCAATAAGTGGAATCGATATCCAGATACATTCGAGTCTGTCATCTTATCTATCGTTTAAGAAACTTATTACAAGTGGTCAACTGTCAGAAAACGATGTTGAGAGAATAATCGAGAGGGCTTCATATGCAGAAGATAAAGTCAGAGTTTCAAAATGGCTTCGTAAGGAATATCCAGGTCTATCAGAAGACGATGTTAAATATATCTGCAAGATTAAAGTGAAGGATTTTGGCAGATTGTCAAGAAAGCTGCTGATGAACTTTGAAGGAGCTGATAAGAAAAATGGTGAGATCACAACAATTCTTAAGATAATGTGGGAAACAAATGACAATTTGATGGAGATCTTATCTGACAAATATACATTTGCGGAGGATATTGCTGCGTATGCAGAAAAGTACTATTCATCAGGAAGTCAGAATTTGAAGGAACGGCTGGATGATATGTATGTTTCCAATGCTGTCAGACGTCCAATCTACAGAACACTTGCGATTGTCAAGGATGCTGAAAAAGCTTTTGGAAAGCCAGATAAGATATTTATTGAAATGACACGAGGCGGTAGAGAGGATCAGAAGGGTAAGCGTACTAAGAGTAGATGGCAGCAGATTCAGGATTTTTATACCAAGTGTAAGGATGAAGATGTAAGAGACCTGAAGCATCAGCTGGAAGAAATGGGCGAGTATGTTGACAATCGTCTGCAGTCTGACAGATTGCTCTTGTATTTTATGCAGTTTGGTCGATGCGCTTACAGCGGAGAGCCTATAGTATTGGAGAAACTTATGGCAGGCTCTAAGGAATATGATGTGGATCACATCTATCCTCAGGCCTACGTACAGGATGATAGTGTGATTAATAATAAGGTGCTGGTAAAATCTGAAATTAACGGAAGCAAGAGCGATAAATATCCAATTCGTGAAGATATCAGAAAACGCATGCATGGCCAGTGGTCATGGTGGCACCAGATAGGTACCTTAAGTGATGAGAAATACAAGAGGCTTACAAGATCTACAGAATTTACAGCTGATGAAAAATATGGCTTTATTAACAGGCAGCTGACAGAGACATCCCAGTCAACTAAGATTGTTGCTGAGCTTCTGAAAGAAAAGTTTCCAGAGGCAGAGATTGTATATACCAAGGCCGGGCTTGCATCAGACTTTCGTCATGAGTTCGATCTTCCTAAGTCGCGAGTATATAACGATTTGCATCATGCGGTAGATGCATATCTTAATATTGTGGTGGGAAACGTATATCATATGCGATTCACGAGACGCTGGTTTGATGTGAACCAGCCATATAGCATTAAAACTAAGACTTTGTTTACGCATGCGGTAAAATGTGGCGCCGAAGAGGTGTGGGATGGCACACAGATGCTTGATAAGGTAAAGAAGACTGCAAGAAAGAACACAGCTCATTTTGTGAAATATGCGAAGTTCAAGACTGGAGGATTATTTGACCAAATGCCTGTTAAAAGGGCTAATGACAAAGCAGACGCACTTGTTCCACTGAAGAAGGGATTGTCACCTGCTAAATATGGTGGATACAACAAGGCGGGCGTTATGTTCTTTATCCCGGTTAAATATAAGGCTGGTAAGAAATCAGAAATATTTATCATGTCAGTAGAGCTGATGCATGGTAAGCATTTTCTTGAAGATGCAGAATTTGCCAGGGAATATGCATTTGACAGAATGGCGAGAATCCTGGGCAAGACAGTGGATGCGGTTTCATTCCCTATGGGCATGAGACCATGGAAGGTTAATACTATGCTGTCACTGGATGGATTCAGAGTATGCATTACGGGAATAAGTAGCGGCGGAAAGTCATTAATCGCGCAACCGGTAATGCAGTTTTCATCAGATAGCGAGTGGAAGGAATATTTGAAAAAGTTAGAAAAATTCGTGGAAAAGAGCAAGAATAACCCTAATCTGATTTATGATAAAGAACATGATAAAGTGTCAGTGGAACAGAACGAGAAACTTTATGATCTATATGTGAATAAGATTCAAAATAGCATTTATAGAAAG
This sequence comes from Anaerotignum sp., assembly GCA_963591145.1. Taxonomy (GTDB): domain Bacteria; phylum Bacillota; class Clostridia; order Lachnospirales; family Lachnospiraceae; genus RGIG5612. The sequence goes on from CAVARE010000096.1 coordinate 2,348, forward strand.
AGAATAAATGCACCTGTGCAGACCCTGATAGAAGGAAAAGAAAAATTCATCAAGCTGGGTATCCTGCAACAATGTCAGGTACTTCTTAATATACATGCTGTTTTTGGCAGATTGGCATCAGGAATAGATTTGACACTAATTGACGGTTCGGCTCGTAGTGCATCCACTCAAGGATTCAGCTCTGCGGTTTCGAACTGGAAAAAGAACTATTCAGACGTTCGAGTAATTGATCAGTCACCATCTGGCATATGGGAGAAATGTTCACAGAACCTGCTGGAGTTACTATGAGCTGGCGTGTTGTTGTGATATCAGGTCAGGCCAAGCTTGATTATAAGATGGGCTATCTTGTGGTAAGAGGACTAGAAACTAAGAGAGTACTGCTTGATGAGATGGCAGTGCTGTTGATTGAGAATCCTGCAGTGTCACTGACAGGAGTGCTTATTGCAGCGCTAATTGAAAATAAGATTAGGGTTATATTTTGCGATTCCAAGAGAAATCCCGTGGCTGAACTAACCCCTCATCATGGATGCCATGATAGCTCTGCCAAAATTCGTACTCAGATCGCATGGGAACAGGGAATTAAAGACTCTGTATGGCGGGATATAGTCAGCGAGAAGATCAGAAAACAGGCGGATCTTCTGAGAGAAAATGGTCAAAAGGAACAGGCAGGTTTGCTTTCACAATATGTGGGGCAGGTGGAACTTGCAGATGCCACAAATCGTGAAGGGCATGCAGCTAAAGTGTATTTCAATGCGCTGTTTGGAATGGATTTTACCAGGAGTTCAGACGTTCCAATAAATGCAGCGCTTAATTATGGATATAGTTTGATATTGTCAGCATTTAACCGTGAGGTATGTGCTAATGGGTATCTCACGCAGCTGGGGATTTTTCATAATAACATGTTTAATCATTACAATCTGTCATGTGATCTGATGGAGCCATTTAGGGTACTTGTGGACCGCTTGGTATATGACATGAACCCTTCGGAATTTGACAAAGAAGAGAAACATTATATGTGGCAGCTGTTAGATCGAAAGGTGATGATAGACGGTCAGAGTCAGTTTGTTATTAATGCAATTAAGATTTACACGAGGAGCGTATTCGATGCAATCAATGATAGGGATTCCTCGAAAATAAAGTTTTATAGCCTGATGTAAAGGCATGGAGCTGGGAAATGAGCGGGCTGAGATTTATGAGAATGATGGTATTTTTTGATTTACCTACGCTTACCCTGGAAGATAGGCGCAGCTATAGGAATTTTCGAAAAATGTTGATTAAGAATGGATTTATCATGATGCAGGAATCTGTTTATTGCAAGATGATGACGAGTCCGACTGTGGAGAATTCAATTAAAAATCTGATCCATAATAACAAGCCTCCCAAGGGGCTGGTGCAGACACTTATGGTTACAGAAAAACAATTTGTGAAAATGGATTATGTTGTGGGCGAGTATTCGAGTGATGTAATAGACTCTGAGGAAAGGCTTATCATATTATGAAGATTATTTTGCCGCAGATAGATTACATATTCGATTGTGCAGACGACAGATGCAGTAGTATTGTGATAGAAAATCAACATGCTTTCTATAAAGCAATAACAGATATTTGCAATCAGGTCGCTGGTGAGGACGGACAAAGTGTATTGTCCGAGGATAATAAAGTGCTTTCAATGGCAAAACGTTGTGAGCTGATATCGCAATTCGTTCCGTTTGATATAAATCAGAAGAATTTGGTAACTAAGATTACTGCCAGAATGCAAGGCATTGCAGTTGATGAATCTCATTACATGAGGACAAGTGAACTGATGTGTATGTTAGAACGTTATCTGATGGAACTGTCTGTAGAGATGGTTGGTAATCTGGATTTTCCTAAGGTAACAGTGGATGTGATGATAAAGGCGTCGGGAATACACATTGATGATGTATATGATAATCTTGGAGAAAAACTTCTGGATTATTTTGAATTAGTACAGGAATACGATGCTAGGAAGTTATTCATACTTGTTAATGTTAGAAGTTATATATCGGATGATGAGATGGAACTGTTTCTTGAAAGTGTGCTGGCAAGAGAAATTCAGATACTGATGTTGGAGGGCAGTGAACATAGCCTATTGAGAAAAGAAAAAAGGCATATCGTGGATGCAGACATGTGTGTAATATGCTAAAATATGGACAGCAATCTATAGTCTCCTACGGAGTCACCAGGCGATTCGCAATCGTTTACTTGAATATTTGAGGTTTGAGAGCGGTGCTTTTCTGTAGGGGAGCCAAGCGACATCGTGTAACAATGCCAACGTAACACGGTTTGAGAGCGGTGCTTTTCTGTAGGGGAGCCAAGCCGACCTGACCACATCAGAGTATCATCTCTAGTTTGAGAGCGGTGCTTTTCTGTAGGGGAGCCAAGCGCCATCTACACCTATTGTGTCACCAACCCTGTTTGAGAGCGGTGCTTTTCTGTAGGGGAGCCAAGCTGAATTTTGGGAAAACTTGAAATCTTGTTTGTTTGAGAGCGGTGCTTTTCTGTAGGGGAGCCAAGC
>CAVARE010000097.1:0-4773 GCA_963591145.1 Anaerotignum sp.
GGGGAGTCAAGCCAATACATTGTATATGTATACTGATAGCACGTTTGAGAGCGGTGCTTTTCTGTAGGGGAGTCAAGCCAATCATTTTTTACGCTCATACTTATTATAGTTTGAGAGCGGTGCTTTTCTGTAGGGGAGTCAAGCTTACCGCTGTGTGTCTAAGGCTATGAGCTGGTTTGAGAGCGGTGCTTTTCTGTAGGGGAGTCAAGCAGCACTTCTGAAGGAAGAAAAGATTAGCGAGTTTGAGAGCGGTGCTTTTCTGTAGGGGAGCCAAGCCCATACCGCAAGTATCTGATACTACATATGGTTTGAAAGTGGTGCAAATTCGTAGGAAGGAGGCCGAAAAGATGGATGAAGAAATTAGAAAAGAAGAAATTGAAAATTTATTAAATCAGGAAATTGAAGAAGGCAAAACAGAAATTGAGTCTTACAGAAAGCTGATGAAAGTATTAGGAATAGATTTTCCTAAGAAAAAAGAAGTAACCAACAGTTAATAAAAGATCTTGTTTCCTTTAATCAGTGGAGAGACAACACCACCCATCTTCAAAATAACAGAACGAGGCGAAAAATAGAAAAAATCACCCGAAATCGAACGATATGAAGGAGATGAAGAACTGACATTGAAGCTAATAAAAGGCTCCCCTATTGACATCTAAAATATATTTCAAAGAACAATAGATATTCAATACAAGTCTGGTAGCCGAGAAGACGATAAAAGCAGATGCAAAAACAAGAGATTGGATTGCCCTGCAGCTTCAGAAGTGATAGAAAGGCTTAAAATTGAAGAATGCTATATATTTTTCGAAAATAGAATATAGAGAAGCTAGGGGAGAGCATACATCAAGTATAATATTGCTGAATATTCCAGAACAGGAACTCTCATATCAAGAGTTCGCATGGAAGAAGCAAATGCCGTCGATAGAAGGTCTTCATACAGAAACATGGGGAGGAAACATTTGCTCATATAAAACTGCAGTTCCAGCAAAACGAGTTAAAAATGCAAAGACAGCATTTAAATCACAGCTGTTCAAAGATGATGAATTTGAGCAAGAAGTTGTTTGTTCTCAAGCATTTAAGTTGAATGGCAATCAGATGAAAGATTTGCTGCCTTATTGCAATGCATTGGATTTCGAACCTTATCGTAATAAAAAAATGGAAATGGACGATGAAGGATATATATGTTATCGGGATGAAGTTAAATTGCATTTTAAAGCAATAACTGATTCTTACATTCCATTATTGGAATTACCAATGGACTATCTCTATGATGAAGGACATATTTGGCCATGTGAAAAACTTTATAGATATTTGATAAAAACATTCTTTGAAACAAAAAATCAACTAGAAACATTACACCATAGGAGACAAAAGCTTGATAACCGAATTCAAAAAATGCCTTATCGAAAGGTTTAAGATAGAGAGAAAACGTTTCGACCGTTCAGGTGTATATGCGTACACACAGCGGGCGATGGCATATAATTCCAATAAGATTGAAGGCAGTACATTAACGCCAGAGCAGACTGCCTCACTGTTTGATACTGGTATTTTGCCGATAAGTGATGACTATTATAGGGCGAAAGACGTTGAGGAAACTAATGGACATTTTCTGATGTTTAATTATATGCTGGATTCTCTGGATGATGAACTGTCAGAAGACATAATTAAAAGATTTCATTACGAACTGAAATCTGGTGTATTTGAAGATCGGGCAAATGGATATGCGATAGGAGAATACAAGAAACGTCCTAACATGGTTGGAATGTACAAAACCGTGTCTCCGTCAGAAGTAGCTGCAGAAATAGAAACACTGCTGTTGTGGTATAGAGAACAGAAAAAAAGCATGAGCACGTTGGCATTGTTTCATGCAAAATATGAGGCAATACATCCGTTCCAAGATGGAAACGGCAGAACGGGACGTATGATATTGTTCAGGGAAAGTCTGAGATCGCCTGTGGCGAGACCGTTTGTTCTGCTGGATCAGGATAGACTTAAATATATAGAAGGCTTAAGGCAGTACAGAGAAGATGGAACGGCAGATATTTTGACGGATTTGATGGAAAAGGAAGCAGATATTTATGCAGAGGAATGTCGTTATTTCTTCGAAACATGATGACATTCGCATATATGCAGTCAATGGTGTATCTGAAAATATAAACGCGAGGGAGAATGAAATAAAAAAGCAATCTGCCATGCTCCTTGTTGACAAGATAGGCATTTTATAGATAAACTCGACAAATGCGAGAATGTTATAGAAAATTAGAGGAGCATATATATTAATGATCACAGAAGAAAAAATAAAAAGCAGTGCAGATTTCCTTACATACGCTAAAGGCTATAATGTTTATCAGGACGGTAAAGTCTTTTTATTTGATGTGTTTCCAGCCAGAGGCCTTGACTATATAAATGCACAGGTTGAAGGCAGCTGCCGTAATATATATGATGTAGGGATGGAGTACCATTTCGATGGGGATAAAATCAAAAATGCCTATTGCGATTGCCAGGCATTTCAGAAATATCCTGGTCTCTGCAAGCATTGCCTGGCTGTCCTCTTTAAATACAAAGATTATTCTGACAATGGATATGTTGATATGTTTGACGGACAGCCTGTGCCGGCAAATGGAAATATAAAACCCAGAGAAGAGGTGCAGCATACCTCGCCTGAGCTCTCCGTACTGCTTCAGAAACAGGCATTTGCCAAATCTCTTCCAATCATTCAGAAATCCACCTATGGTCAGGTGCATCTGACACCATACTTTTCTATAGAGTCAGGCAAATTATATGTCGAATTCAAGATCGGCACATCTAAAATGTATGTCCTGAAGGATGTATATTCATTTATTAGTGCGGTAAATGATCAAGTAGATGTAACCTACGGCAAAAATCTCCAATTCATTCATTCGGAGGAGACATTTGATGACGAATCCAAGAAAATCGTGAAATTCCTGCAGAAATGGACCGATGATAACAAGGAATATCATAGGCAATTTTATGGCTATTATGGCACTGCCATGGAGAAAGTGCGTTATATAGACCTCAAAGATGAAGAAATAGCGGATTTTTTCGCCGCTCTTGGTGATCAGAAAATATATGGACACGTGCCAGGAAGTGCTAATAATATCTGGACGGTTACATATGAACGGCTGCCTCGAGAGATCACGATTACGGGAAATGATCAGGGAATTGAACTTAAAATAAAAAAATTCACTGGCATGTCACAGTCAAAACAATGTCATATATATTTCTATAATAACCAGATATATGTGGAGCGCGTCTCACAAGTTGCACAGCTTAAGTCTTTTATAGATGCAATGAACAGAGTACGCGGAGAGTCCGCTTATATTGAAAACAAAGACGTTCCGGCATTCTGCCGTGAATTGCTGCCTACGATACAGGAATTCTATAAATGTAAAATAGAGAACTTTAATCCAGAGGATTACGGCATGCTCGTTCCTGAGTTCCTCATCTATCTGGATGCTCCTCAGGATGACATGATTACGATTAAGCCTGAGGTCCGTTATGGCGACCAGAAATATTCTATATATGTCACGGATAATATCGCTATTAGGGATGTTTCAGCGGAGATGGTACTGAGCAATCTCATCAGTCAGTATTCCAATGCATTTGATTCAGCCAAAAAATACGCCGTTGTTGCGGAGGATGAAGAGCTCATATATGATCTGATGGTTAACGGAATCCCTGCCATGCAGGAGCTGGGCGAGGTATTTGTTTCTGATGCTCTGAAACGTATGGAGGTCAGAAGTGCTCCTAAGGTTACCATAGGCATCTCGCTGGAAGGCAATCTCCTGGATCTTACCATGACAGCAGGTGATATGACTCGTGATGAGCTGATCGACATTCTCTCCAGATACAATAAGAAGAAAAAATTCTATCGCCTGAAGGATGGCTCATTTGTAAATGCCGTGGGTTCAGGCATGGATACCATAGCAGAATTAAAGACAAGCCTGCAGCTTACGGATAAGCAGCTGCAGCAAAATCAGATAGAGGTACCGAAATATCGTGCACTTTACCTGGATTCCCAGCTTAAGGATGCACAGTCGGTATCAGTTTCCAAGAACAAATCATTCTTATCATTGGTTCGTAACATGAAGACCATTGAGGATAATGATTTCGAGATTCCACCAGAGCTGGAAAATATTCTGCGTGAATATCAAAAGCGTGGATTCTTGTGGATAAAAGCACTGAATTATAATGGATTCGGTGGAATCCTGGCGGATGACATGGGTCTGGGTAAGACATTGCAGGTAATAGCCTTCCTTCTCTCGGAGCAGCGCGAGAAGAAGACGACCTCTGCAGACATAAATGCCCTGATAGTGGCTCCTGCATCCCTGGTTTATAACTGGCACAGTGAGATTGAGCGATTTGCACCAGATCTCAACACGGTGATGGTGACAGGAAATGCAGAGGAACGCAAGGAAATCCTTAAGAATGCGGGATCGGATGATATTCTGATCACTTCCTATGATCTTCTCAAACGTGATATCAAGGAATATGAGGATCATAAATTCAATTATCAGATAATCGACGAGGCTCAGTATATAAAGAATGCGGGCACACAGGTGGCCAAGTCCGTTAAAGAGATACAGGCCAGCTTTAAGCTGGCGCTAACTGGTACTCCGGTGGAGAACAGGCTGAGCGAGCTGTGGAGCATCTTCGACTATCTTATGCCAGGTTTTCTGTACAATTATGAGAAGTTCAGGAAAGAGGTGGAGACTCCTGTAGTACAGAACGGTGATGAGGCAGCTATGAAGCGTC
>CAVARE010000098.1:0-4467 GCA_963591145.1 Anaerotignum sp.
TAGATTTTTCGGTATGAAATCTGTTGTTTGGTATTTAAAGGAATCGAAGACTTCCTTTTCATAGGAGGAAATGAATACTAAGGAGAAGGAACGGTCGATTGCGCGTAATTTACCAGCCAGAACTTTACCATTCATATCAGGCATTTCAATATCAAGAAATAGAATGTCAGGGATGTTGTTTTCTTGAAAAAACTCAAGAACTTGCAGCGGATTGCTGAAATATTGAACAGTGAATCGGGCTGAATTATGCTCCAGTAGTTCGCCAAAAGCTGGCTTTAAAACATAGTTGATAAAGTTGACATCGTCATCACAAACTACAATTGAGAGCATGTTACATCCTCCTATGGAACTTAATTAGTACATCATATTTTAATATTACTAAAAAAATAATGAAATGCAAGATAAATTTATTCAACATTACTAATAACGAGACATTTTTAACGCTCACAGCCTATTTTTCTACGCTCAGTCAAATCTGATTGCACACTAAATATGGAGCTGATATATTCAAAGTGCCTCGAGGTAGTAATATAGTTAAGAATTTAGTAGATAGGAGGTAAGACATGAAAAAGTCAAAAAGCATTATTTTATGTATTGCCTGTATGGCGGTAATAGCTGGATTTTCATTCACTGCGCTAGCGACGTCTTCATATGGCACTTTGAGTAATTCTGTATCTACAACTGGAAACTACGCTGTAGATTACGTATGGTCTAGTGCCTATGAAAATATGTTGGGAATAAAACCTAGTAATTTTGACTATACTTATGGCTGGAAACAAGGATATTATGATTATATTACTGGTGTAAGTGCAGGACAAGCGTTAGGTCAATATGTTTACATTGGTCGGACGGACAGCCATGGCTATGCATCGATTATTAATTATGCAAATTGGTCACAACAGTCGACCAAAACAATTTATTATTAAATAGTCTGAATAAATGGGTGGCAGCTATGCTGCCGCCCGTTCTGAAAAATTACAAATATCAACTTTATACAAGAGGGGGGTGACGGGATGAGACCGATAATAACAGTGGAAAATCTAACTAAGGAATTCAAAACCAAAAATTATACGGTTCACGCGCTGGATAATGTGAATCTGAATATCAATCAAGGCGATATATGCGTACTGATAGGACGAAGCGGATCAGGCAAGAGCACACTTATGAACGTCATAGGCGGTTTACTGAAGCCTGACAGCGGCAGCGTGATAATAGATGGGGAGACAATGTATTCGGATAATCAGGGAACATTAGGTATTCTAGGAATAAGTGACAGCAGGCGTGCCAAGATCCGCAACAATAAAATCGGTTATGTATATCAGGAATTTAATCTTATAAAAGAGCTGAACGTACTTGAAAATATCAGGCTCCCCTTCGATATCGCAGGCAGAAAATACGATTTGGAATATGAAAAGCAGATTATTCAGCTGTTACTGCTCAAGGACAGGCTGAACTTTTTTCCATCTCAGCTGTCAGGCGGCGAGAGGCAGAGGACAGCAATAGCCAGGGCACTTATTAAGCGGCCTTCCATAATACTTGCTGATGAGCCTAATGGAAATATCGACTCCAAGATGAGCAAGGAACTGATGAAATATATTAAAAAGACTAATCAGGATTTCGGACAGACGTACCTTATAGTAACGCACGACATGGCATGGCTTGAGTATGCAAGTCGGACATATGAAATGTGCGACGGAAGATTAGAGGAAATGTGAAAATGAAAGAGAACAGATGGGGACTGCTTAAGGCAGTTCTAAAGAGTACCTTCCAACATAATCCTTCGGCGCTGCTTATAATTCTGTGTATAGCGGTTTTTGTTATTATGCCATCTGTCCTTCTTAATTCATCTCGCAGTATATTGCAGTCAGTGACAGAATCGGTGGCGGAGGTTTATGGAGGTTTTGATTATATATTTTATGCAGACCTGAGTTCTTCGTCGGAAGAGGTTCAGAATGAAATTAATCAGATAGAAAGCGACGATTCATTCACTGACATTGGAAGAATGAATATTGCAGGTGTAATATCCGACGGTGAGAATATACTGCATGCCGGGTATGCCGATGAAGATGGGGCCAGATTAAGCGGAATCAGGCTTGTCTCAGGACATTTGCCGGAAAAATCCGGAGAGATAGCAGTTACAGAAACAGCGGAGGAATATATTCAGGTCATTGAGGATGCACTGGGCTATGAAACCGATGTGGTAGGCGTGGTAGCAGATTATGGCAGGCTGTGGCCTAGAGGAAAGCAACAAAATGACATGTCACTGGATAATGTAGATGTGTTCATGTACCGTTCTGATATGGAGACTCTAAGAGATAAAACGGGAGTGAACATCTGCTTGTTCTTATTGTCGTGTGATGGCGTGACGATTGATACATCTGACAGAGATGGTATGTATGAAAATTATAATTGGAAAAATGCGCAGCTTCAAAACAGCAGCTTCGATACTCCGCAGAGTTTTCTAGCGATATCCGGAGTTGTATGCGCGTTCCTGCTGCTGGGCACCATGATATTTAGCAGCCGGTCCATTATAAGGAGATACCGCTTCATGTGGATGCTGGGGACAGAATGGGGACGAGCCAGAAAATATTATAATCTGGAGCTGGGAGTATATCTCATCATCGGCAATGCTGCGGGACTGATGTTGGGTATGGCAGGCACGGTTTTGGCAGTAAGGAGCCTGGGAGACAGACTGGAGCGAAGCATTGATATACAGGTTGACATTCTCAATATACTTATGATGATTCTCGCAAATGCGGTTATAGTTTTTGTTGTCGGCAACTTAATTTTCAGATTGAAGGATGACAGGATAAGAGACAATCGTATTCGTCACAGAGCTCATAAGACGGGATATATGAGACTTGCGTTTCTGGAGTATAAGACAGTTCCCAAGACATTTATATTTTCAATCCTCATTGTCGTTATTTCTGCATTCTTCGTCATATATATTAATAACTATATTAAGAATTTCAGCGCACAGACCGCTTATGCGGGAGGATATGACGGTGAGATGCCTATGAATTATGATTTTGAATTACTGGCGAAGAATAAATCATATGATGGTACAGAGGAAGGAGATATCAGTTATATATACACATATGAAAAAAATGGAATTGTAACAGACGATCTGCAGAGATTTGCAGAGACGGAGGGTGTAGGACAGGTCAATGCATACAAAATAACAGATAAAATATTAATTCTAAAGGATGCAGACAGCTTCGATGAGTATCTGGATATTTCTGATACATATCTTGACGGTCAATACAGTATTAAGACTCTTGGTGGGCAGATGTTTGTGCCGGGTCATGACGAGTTGCTTCGGATAGTAGGATATCAGGATAATACGATAATACAAACTGTTATGAAGGGATATCCGGCCAGTGATATGCAATTTCTCGGTGATTATGTAACAGAAGGAACTATTGATATAGAAAAACTTAATAGCGGTGAAGAGATAATATTGATGGTTCCTGCCTGCATATATGAAGAATATGGCGTTGGCAGGGACGGGGAGCCGCCGAGCAGGGGTCAGGGGTATGTAAATTATACGGATGAGAATGCCGTCAATGATACGCTGTTTCACGTTGGGGATGAGATCACTGTCTCAGAGTATAGAGTTCTTACTGAGATAAATTCAGGAATAAATGAAGAGGAGGCACGAAATCTGATCGAACGACGTGACCATACTGTCAGAATAGGCGCCATAATCAGAAGCTATGCAGGCTGGTTTGACCACGTGGATGAGGTGCAATTTCAGCCTGTGACATATACATTGATAACATCATGTGAAGCCTTCGAGGCGCTGGATATAGATTCAACATATACGAGAATAAGGATATTTGCAGATGAGGATGCAGATATGGACAGCCTCAGAACGGAAATTAGTAATCTGGCATCAGAATATCCTAATATGACGTCACGTGATATATCATCCCAACTGGTAAGCTATCATGAATTAAATCTGCTGGTATCTATGGCCTGCATGCTGCTGAAATATCTCGTTATTGTACTGGGCTGCATCAGTGTCGTGCTGCAGATGATTACGAAAACGAAAACCAATCGTGAAAATTACATGCTATACAGGATGAACGGCTTGTGCTTCAGGGACATTATTCTTATATTCCTGATTCAGATGGTAATTACAATAGCAATCTCGGTGGCGTTAATGTGCATGCTATGCCTGATAGTAACAGGAAACCTGGATTTGATCGTTGAAGCTGAGAATATAAGTGCAATTGCTTTATACCTGCTTATCGTGCTGGTATGCAGTGTTGTGGGATCAGGGATTGTGACAGTTACTTCACTGAACAAATGATCCAGCTTCAATAAATATAACGGCAACTTCATCTGGCTGCAGCCAGATGGAGGTTCTGCCATTCCTTTGCGATTGGAAGAATCCTGTCTGTCATGTGGACGGTGTGAAATTTTTTCTGTAAATTCAGATCTTCTATGATAATTGATGCGGCT
>CAVARE010000099.1:0-3936 GCA_963591145.1 Anaerotignum sp.
GTATTTATTATGGAAGATGTATCAAATCTGAAGTTAATCCGCTTCCAGATGAATAAAAATCATCTTTTCCCGAAACTGGCAAAACAGGGGGCGCAGTATCTTGCTGCCACTCATTTTTATACTTCGGAATTTTATCTTCCAACAGAAGAATACCGCAAGCTGCTCACTCATTTCATGAATGCAGAACTGCGTGTTGTTATGGAGGACGGTATTTTCCTTCAGATTTTTGGCTCCGATCATTATGATGCGGCCTGCGGCCCTGAATTTGAGAAATATTGCAAGGAAATTCGCTTTGACCCGAACCTTGAGTTCCAGAGATATAAACTGCGCCATCTCTTTATGAGTAAGTCAGAAACACTGATTCATGGCGATTTCCATACTTCTAATATCTTTGCGGATGACACACATCTTAAAGTTATTGATATGGAATATACTTTCGGCGCACCATTCTCCTATGACCTCGGATTCATTATCGCCAATATTATTTCCCAGGCATGTTCTGCAGCGTTCCGCCCATTTGATACGGAAACGCATCGGAAGAATTATGTGGCTTACCTTATCTCTCTTATTGAGATGTTGTATACTTACTATATTCAGTTTTTCTTTGAATACTGGGAAAAGGACGCAAAGCTTGAATATAAGATTACAAATGGCTATAAAGAAAGCCTTGCTCTTGATATTTTACGAGAGTGCTTTGGATTCGCTGCCTGCGTGAACTTCAGCAGGATATGCGGAGACATGGATACAGCGGATTTTGATTGTATTAAGGATAATGCGCTTCGGACGAAAGCAAAGTTTGCTTCTGCGACGATTGATAAGGTGCTGTTTGAGAAATGGAGTTCTTATAATGATGTGAAGGAAGTTATTGAAGATATTATAAGCGTGATTTGTTAGATTGATGGTTTATTCTGGTGACAAAACAGACGCTCCCAAAGAAAGAAGATACCCTATATCTGTGACTCTATCGCTGTGGGTTGAATGTTCGCTTACCGCTCTCATTCAATCCTCGCTCTAAGGCCACAGATATAGGGTATCTTCTTTCTTTGGGAGCTGACTTTGGTAAAATTTGAATCCCTCCATTTTCGGCATGTTTGTATAGCAAATGTGCGTTACTGTGTAAAAGTTCTTCAAACATCTCTATTTCTTCATCGGAATATCCTATTCTCTCTGTCCATTTATAATCCGGCCAAAAAACAGCCCAGGAAGAGAGCCGATATCCTATATTTGTGGCCTTAGATAACAGAGCGAGGATTGGATGTGAGCGCGGGAGCGAACATTCAACCCGCAGTGATAGAGTCACAAATATAGGATATCGGCTCTCTTCCTGGGCGTCTGTTATTTAATGAATTAAATAGCAACCCTAGAATGAGAATACGTTAAATTTCGAAGTCTTTGTCTTGAATTCCAATGTTTCTTTCTCGATTCTATAGGAATCTAAATAGCAATATGTTTCCCCTGCCTTAGATGCTATCTTATCGTGGAAACGCACATCACTGTCTACTTTGACTGTCATATTCCATGATGGTTCTACGATGCCTCGGCAGCTATAGAATACGTCAAAGATTACGGTTCCGATGTCTTCTCTAATGTCCTTAAAAGAAAATGATGGTTCTGCCATTCCTTCTAATCCGTTCATGCGACACATTCCGATGAAGTTTAAGATGTTTTTTTTGTTAGCTTCTGTGATTGGAATATATGTTTTTCCCATTTTGCTTTTACTCCTGTCTTTTTATATTTTTGTTATATATCTATTTATATTTTTTCACACTATTTTTGTTTTGTCCATATTAAATATATAATTACTGTAAATCTATACCTGTTCAGAATTAATTCTATAGATATTTAAATTAATTCACAAAGTACATTCTTAATACTTACTTTATAATGCTCTTTTTATCTTGTCTATATTGAAATTAGAACTTCTTTTTTCTTGGCACTATTTCCTTTTATAAGCGAAAAAGGCTGCCCGCCCACGGGACTCTTTCCCTCCTGACCCTGTGTGGCTGAGGCGAAAGCCCGATTTATATGCGGACAACCTTTCTTATATACTTAAGTTGATTATAACTACTATAATTAACTATCCATGATGTGAGGGCTTATTACTTCAATAAACTTTCAACGATCTGTGGATGTGGACGTGGAATGATAGAAGTAGATGTTACTTCTCCACTGACTCCTAATTTTGCAAGACATGCATTAACTGCAGATCTTACGGAGGATACTTCTCCTGTGATTACTAAGTATCCCTTACCGCCTAAACCTCTGGCAATTCTTAAGTCAACGATGCTGACTTTGGAAGCCTTTACTGCTGTATCGGCTGCAATAATTGCTGTTAAAGCGGAAATTGTCTCAATTGCGCCAACTGCCTGGATCTGCTGAGTTGGAGTTACTCCAGCAATGGCTGGGAGAACTTCTTCACGAATATTGTCAAGGATATGTGTGTCAATTAAGTAAATTCCACTTACGAGCTCAGCTTTGCTCATAGCAGCTTTTACAGGACCTACATGTCCGCCAACAATAATTACATATTTACCAGGACAAATTGGTGTAGACAGTAATAATTCTACATTACCTGCTTTTACCATTTCATCTGCTGTCTGGATACCAACAGGAATGCTTTTAATTTCTACGAATCCAACTGCTTTTCTCACTGTGTAAACACCATCCTTTATTTTTCGATTGAGATACAACCGTCAGCGATTGCTTTGACTGTACCGCTGATACTAGCATGAATACAAGCACCTAATTTGCCTTCTGCAGGCTGAGCGATCACATCGCCTTTTGCTACGGTATCACCAACACTTACACATGGGACTGCAGGTGCACCGATATGCTGTCCTACAGGAATAGATACATGATCTATCTCTGTTGTTAATTCTGTCAGAGGAGCTGCAACGTTATATTTTGTCAGTCCCAGACGAGCGATTAACTTCTTGATAGGGAATCGTTTGTACTCTCTCATTGGATGTACTGATTCTGGCTGGTTATGCAATGTACTCTTAATACCCTGTTTTGCCATGATACCTTTCAGTTCATGATTTACCTTCCAAGGCTGGAGGTTCATGATACATGCATACTGGCAAAGACGGCATTCTGAACATAAGAATGCGATCATTGGTGTATCAGAACCATCGCATAAGCTTCCATAGCTTGCAAATCTGATAGTCTTGTTTGGCTCAATTCTATGTCCGATCAGATGACGAGGACATACTTCTGAACACATACTACAGTGACAACATGCAGCTTTTGCCATATGAAGCATCTTTGGTACTGGAAGTTTTACATCCTGAATTAATGGATGGTCTTCCGGTAACACGATTAAGCCTTTTGTCGTTTTTGTAATCTTAGAATCTAACGCAACATGTTTACCCATCATAGGACCACCGTTAATTACAACGTAAGGTCCGTCTACGGTAACTCCTCCAGCGAGGTCTAATGCTTCTTTTACTGTCATACCAAGTGGTAATTTTAAAGTAATGTGGTTCTTTACTTCACCAGCAAATGTTACATAAGAATCTGTAACTGGTTTGTCTTCAAAGTAAGCATTATAAATATTAAGCATGGTCTCTACATTGGAAACGATAACGCCACACTGTAGAGGAATTCCACCTTCTGGTACAATTCTTCCCGTAACTTCATATACTGTAATCTGTTCATCACCAGCTGGATAAAAGTTTGGAAGGAGATGAAGGCTGATGCCTTCATACTCTCCAAGAAGCTGGTTAAAGCTGTTAATTGCTGCTTCATAGTGGCCTTTTAAGGCAATGACACCCTTGTCTGCACCTACTGCTTCCATGCAGAGCTTTAATGCATCAAGAATCTTCTTTGTCTCAATGGCCATAAGCTGCTGATCGACTCTTAATAAAGGTTCGCATTCAGCACCATTAATGATGACATATTCAGCCTTAGCATTCATTTTTACATGAGTAGGAAAAC
>CAVARE010000100.1:0-3804 GCA_963591145.1 Anaerotignum sp.
AGGTTTTAAAGGAATTTTAAAACATAAAAGAAGGTAGTTTTTGACACTACCAAAATATTTGAGGAGGAAAGCGTATGAAGATGAAAAAGAAACTTTTAACGGCTGCCGTATCATTAATACTGGCAGTATCAATGGTGGCACCGACATTTGCGTCCGAGGCAGGAATTGCAGATGTTTCGACTGAAACAGTTGCAGTTGAGACAACTGTTGAAGAAGCTGTCATCGAAAAAGATCTTCAGGGAACAGTCGATGAGATTGTTAATGACGCTGAGGACATTCAGGAAACAGATGGCACATCTGAAGCAGAAAATCAGCCTGAAACAGAATCAATCGAAGATGTAACTGAAATCAAGGAAATTCTTGACTCAGAGCCTGAAAGCCCGATAGAGGAAGAACCTGTTGCGGATGAATCAGGTAAAAAGTCAGAAGATGAAACTGACGCTGAAGAAATTCCTGAAGAGACAGACGAAACAAAAGAGACAGAAGAAGAGACAGTAAAAACAGGATGGCAACTAATTGACGGCGTGTGGTACTTCTTTAATGACGCAGGCGAGAAGGTAACTGGTGTATGGCTGTATCGTGGTAATGAAAACGGCAAGGATGTCTGGTATTACATGGACGACAATGGAGCCATGACAACGGGATGGCAGCAAATTAACGGCGAGTGGTATTTCTTTAACGATTCAGGAAAGATGCAGACAGGATGGCTGTACAGAGGAACCGAGAACGGTAAGGATGTATGGTATTATCTGGGAACAGACGGAGCGATGAAAACGGGCTGGCAGAAAATTAACGGTAAGTGGTATTACATGTCTGAATCTGGAAGAATGGAAACAGGCCTGATTGATGTAAATGGAACCACATATTACATGAATGAGTCAGGTGCAATGCAGACCGGATGGAAGCAGATCAATGGTACATGGTATTTCTTCAATAATTCGGGAGCAGCACAGACAGGATGGCTGTATCGTGGAACCGAAGGCGGCAAGGCTGTATGGTATTACATGGACAACAATGGAGCAATGACCACAGGCTGGCAGGAGGTTAACGGTAAGTGGTATTTCCTTAACGATTCAGGAAGAATGCAGACAGGATGGTTGTATCGTGGCACTGAGGATGATTACAGGGGAACATATTACTTTGGAACGTGTGAAATCTGGTATTATCTGGGAACAGACGGAGCCATGACAACTGGTTGGCAGAAGATAGGCGGCAGCTGGTATTATTTTGAAGAATCAGGCAGAATGAAGACTGGATGGCTTTGCATTATTCAAGATACTTTCTCTATGTATTATCTGAGTGAATCAGGCAAGATGGTAACTGGATGGGCTTATATAGATGAAAAGTGGTACTTCTTTAATGATTCGGGCGTAAAGCAGGCCGGATGGCTGTATCGGGGATTAGATTCTAAAGGTGAAGAAATCTGGTACTATCTGGTTGATTCAATGGAAGCAGGCCCAATGGCTAGTGGAATACTGCGCATCGGGTATTTTTTGGCTCGCACTTGGGACAGTGAAGGTAATTACAGTGACAAATATTATATTTCTGATACTTCAGGTAGATGGTTGTACACTCTCAAGTGGTCGGACGATAAAAACGAATGTTCTTTCTACTCCACATCTGGAAAATTAATCAAGACTCTAAATATCTCTGAAACACTTGAAGAGATTTGGGAATTAACAGGAGATGGCTTTATATCTGTTAACGATTCATTATACGAAAGGAATAGTTCTGGTGTATGGGAAAAAATAGTGTAAAATAAGGATAAAAAAGGGAAGGCCGCCTCGGTTTGAGGCGACTTTGTTTAAGAACGATATCTTTTATACATGTGATTGCATGGTAAGAAGCATGATATATTCAAAATCCAGTTGAAATTACAGAAGAAGTTTTGTCTATCCACTTTTTCCTTCGCCTTTTTGGCAAAAAAAATTCGTGAAATCTCAAAGAAAAAACAGAGGTATGGACACAAAATCCTGCCTCTGTTTTTTGATTTGAATTGACGCATTTGGCCAGATACTTTGCTTCCAACTGAGCCTCTATGTGGTGAATTAAAATCAAAAGTGCTACAATACATCTAGCGAGTTCGACATATGCAATAAATATGATTTTCACAAAATGAAGGAGTTCTGATCAAACATGAGATTCATACACATAGGAGACCTGCATTTCGGCAAGATGTTTTATAAGACATCCCTGGTGGAGGCGGATCAGCCGTATTGGGTGGATCAGCTGCTTAGGGCTGTAGATGAATATGATGTGGACGCGGTGGTTATCGCAGGGGATGTTTATGACAGAAAGGATCCGTCGATCGAAGCGATGCGGCTCGTAGATCACATGCTGACAGAGCTTGCTTTAAGAGGCAAATACGTCTTCATAATCCCCGGCAATCACGATTCTGAAGGCAGGCTCTCGTATAATCATGAACTTCTGTCATCGCATAAGATATTTATAGCCGGAAGAGTAGAGCGTGAACTTAAGCATATCACAATTACAGGCAGTGGGACTCCAGTGACATTCTGGCTCATGCCTTATATTTTTCCTAAGCTCGTTGCAGACGAGAAGGTATTAAATAATCCCGACATCACAACATATGACGCAGCAGCCAGAGAGCTTATCAAGGCACAGAATATTGATACGAATTCATGCAATGTTCTTATTGCGCATCAAAACGTTCTGGCAAATGGTAAGGCGCCTGAGCATAGTGACTCAGAGACTATAATCGGCGGCGTAGGTGAGATCGAAGTATCAGCATTTGACGCTTTCGATTATGTTGCGCTGGGGCACATTCATAATGCACAGAGAATCGGAAGAGAGACAGCCAGATATTCAGGCTGTCCGCTTTATTATGACTTTTCTGAGGTTAATAGAGAGAAGAATCTGACTCTTGTAACAATCAATTCTAAGGATGACATCGACATTCAATCAATAGAGATTCCTCTGCTTCATAAGATGAAACAGTTCACAGGTACGCTAGATGAGCTGATAGAAGAGGGCAATAAGCTTACTGATAAGAACGCTTATCATATTCAGTGTATCATCACGGATAAACATATTCCGACAGGAGCATTGGACAGGCTCCGCGATGTCTTCGGCGAGAGCCTTATAAATGTTACCAGAGGCAGATCTGCGCAGGGCTCATCTGAAGAGTCATCTGAGCGCCTGGGTAAGATTGATTCATTGTCGCTCGATGAACAATTCTCACGATTCTATCAGGAGCAGGCCCAGGATCTTCTTGATGACGATCAGGAGCATGTCGTAGAGATGATATTAGAGCAGCAAATAAAAAATGGCGATAGCTACGCATATGATGCGAAATCTGTTGATAATGGTGATTCGCAGGAAATCCTGGATTATCTGATACGCGCCGTTGGAAAGGAGACAGTATGAGACCGCATAAGCTTACAATGAAGGCCTTCGGACCATTTGCACAGGAGACGGCTGTAGATTTTGATGCCATGAGTAACGAAGTCTATCTCATTACTGGGGCAACGGGCTCAGGTAAGACCACGATATTTGACGGAATCGTTTATGCACTATTCGGCACGGCCAGCGGCGAGGGCCGGTGCGGGATAGGCAACACCGAGGCATTTCACAGCGATTATGCCAAGCAGGGTGATAAGAGAGCTGAGATGCAGGTTAAGCTCACGCTTTCTAATGCGGGTAAGGAATATAATGTCGAAAGGCGCATGTACTGGGGTAAAAATGGCTCTGCCCAGAAGGCTACTAAGGAGTCTGTTCTCTATGAAAACGGAGAAATGATTGCCACAGGAAAAGGCCTTGAAAGCAGGGATGATGTCAGCAAGA
>CAVARE010000101.1:0-3726 GCA_963591145.1 Anaerotignum sp.
GCATATAAGAATAGAAATGACGTATGACGTCATTTCTATTCTTATATGCTACATCCATCAGCTCAGCCAACTGCTTGAGGAACTCATCCTCGTCGAATGGTATCGGCATGCCGATGAATATCATGTCATTGGCAGTCTTCTTGAGACCTTCCTCTGCCATGAGCTTCTCTTCGTAGAGCTTCTCACCTGGTCTTAAGCCTGTATACACGATAGGTATGTCTACATCTGGCTGCAGGCCTGACAGTCTGATGAGGTTCCTTGCCAGGGTATCTATCTTGACCGGCTCGCCCATGTCGAGAACGAATATCTCGCCACCGTGAGCATAGTAACCTGCCTGTATTACGAGGCTTACTGCCTCTGGTATGGTCATGAAATACCTGATGATATCCGGATGTGTTACTGTCACCGGACCGCCTGCCGCGATCTGTTTCTTGAAGAGCGGGATTACAGAGCCGTTGCTTCCTAATACATTGCCGAATCTTACTGCGACGAATTCTGTATGTGCCTTCTTCAGCTGCTCCTGAGCGAACATCTTGTCCTGCTCATTCGTCATGATGTGAGTGAATAGCTGCGGTATCTGATCTGCCTGACCATCCTCGATCTTCTGATTAAAGGTCTGGATGATCATCTCGCAGATACGCTTGGACGCGCCCATAACGTTAGTAGGGTTTACAGCCTTATCTGTGCTTATGAGCACGAATCTGTTAACTCCAAATACCATCGCCGCATATGCCGTCTTGTATGTTCCGATAGCGTTATTCTTGATGGCCTCGCATGGCGAATCTTCCATGAGCGGAACATGCTTATGTGCAGCCGCATGAAAGACTACAGATGGCCTGTACTCATCGAATACCTGCCATAGCTTACGGCTGTCACGAACTGAACCAATAATAACCTGAAGATCTAACTCGGGATATTTCTTGATGAGCTCTTGTTGTATGTCATACGCATTATTCTCATAAACATCGAATATAATGAGTTGCTTAGGCTCATGCTTAGCAATCTGCCTTACCAGTTCACTTCCTATGGAGCCTCCACCGCCTGTGACGAGAATTACCTTACCCTTAAGCATCTCCAGTACTTCATCTGAATTAGTCTTGATGGGCTCTCTTCCCAGGAGATCCTCTACTGAGACATCTCTCATGGCGCTTACTGTGATTTCCCCGGTACGCAGCTGATACATGCCAGGCAGCTGTTTCAGTTCACAGTTCGTCTTGTTACAGATCTCCAATATTTCCTTCTTCTGTCTGGCTGTCGCTGCCGGGATAGCTACATAGATCTTCTGAATATTGAATTTTCTGACATTATCGATGATGGTATGTCTGCCGCCCACTACGCATACGCCATCTATATATCTATTCCATTTATTAGGATTATCGTCTATGAAGCAAACTGCATCCTCCGCTGTGCTCTTGGATATTCTCATGTCCCTTAGGAGCATTTGCCCTGATGAACCTGCGCCCACGATCATGACGCGGCAGCGATTAACAGTGTCTGGATTCTTTTTTCTGAGTAATAATACGAATCTATAGGATAATCTGATTCCCATAGTTAGGATAAACTGGAAGATTATTCCTATTATATAGTAGCTGACTGGCATCCTGCCGACTGTCAGCCATGTGCCTGCTATATTTAGCACGAAGGTGATGGCCGTGGCCATGGTCATATATACGACCTCTCTGAACGACACATAGCGCCACAGGCTGCGATATAGTCTAAACAATACAAATACAACCACGCACGCTACCACATACGGCAGTATGGTGATCATGTATTCTCTTAAATATTCTCTAGGAATCTCTGTGAATCTTAAATCGAATCTTACGAGCAGTGCCGCGTAGTAAGATACTATTACCGCGAACACGTCAAAGCACACTAGCAGGAATGTGATGATCTGCCAATGTTTTATCTTCTTATTCGGGAATATGGATTCCCGCTTATCTTTTTGTGTCTCAACAGTGTTGCCCATTTTGTCTCCCCTAAAAGTCCCTGTTGACGTCCTAGCATATCCCCTCGTTATAGTGCCGTGCGTGTCGTCAACTTGGCTAGTTTAACCCATCTTGTACATTAATGCAATTACTTATTTCGTACACGCCAGTAAGTCCTTATTATCAGGCTCTGCTCCAAAACCTCTTATCTCATCTGGCATCGACGCGCGCTGATGCATCGCTTACTTGCCCTCTCAGCCTTCATCCTCGGCTGGCAGCAGCTCCTCGCCTCTGACCAGCACCACTATATATCTATAATTATAGTCACGCGGATAATCTATGCAAGTCGTGAGTATCGCCACATGCGAATCCTCCGATATTTCTATGTCATCCATCTCGTACGAGTTCTGTGCTCTGATCATCTCCATGCGGCTCAGAAACTCATCGCCACCAGACGGGATAGTAAATATTCCCAGTTCATCGTCTACTGCTGCCTGAAATGCCGCATACACGTAATACGTATACATCTTCTCGCCTGAGTAGATTTCAAATGTTTTATGCTGCTGATAGTATGACTCATCCTTGTATGACGTAATTGAACCGAACATCGATCCGTCATCCATGTTATGTCCATAGATAATCGCATATTGGGCATCGAGTGCACCCTCGCAGCGATAATCCACGAACAGTGTACCACCGATACTGTACTCACCGTTCATCAGTGCTCTTAAATATTTGTCATTATCCCCAGCCTGCATGATCGGATATGAGATAACTGTATCCTTCTGGTAAATGTATCCGACCGCATCCTCGCTCATCTCAAGCAGCGCACTATAGTCCCAGTTCAGTGATGCATGTCCCTGTACGTTCTGCTCGCCGCCTGCCACCTGATCCGTTATTCCGCTGTAATAACTAGCCGAATCACTATAGCTCTTGAATATTCCTATTAATTTAACTGCACAAAATATCAGAACCGCTGCTGCCACGATAATTACTGCGATCAGAAATCCCGATGTTCCTCTGTTCTTCCTGCCTCGTCTCGTCCCGCCACGGTTCCGCTTATTCTGATATTCTTCTCTGTACTCGTACCTTCGGTCACGGCAACCGTCGCTGTCACATCTGTCGCTGTCGTATCCATAGTTGCCTCGTCCCCGACCTTCATACTCCCAGTCGTATACGCTGTCGTCTTCTGTAGCTCCGTCCCATTGAGCATCATATTCATGTGCCCGTCGTCTGTTGCCCCTTCTTATGCTGTCCCACCTGTCGTCATCATCAACGCTGTCATATTCGTTGTAGTCTCGTCCGTCGTCACTACTGTAGCTGTCCCATCTGTCGTCGTAACCTCTGTCGTCTCTCATTAAATATTCTAGTCTGTTGCCGTCTCGTCCGTCATCGTAACCTTCGTCGTCCCATTCCTCGTCGTACTCCAGGTCATCATTGCTGTCATAATACTTGCGGCTGTCGCGTCCTCGGGTATCTAATTGATTTTTTATATAGCTGCGGCGATGGCTATCGTCTCTTCGGTCATCATCATAACCGTCGTAATAGTCAGCGTCGTAGTTATCATAATAATTGTCACTGTGCACATCACGTTCTTCACTGCTATAATAGTCAGCACTCACGCGATGATTTCTTCTTATATATCTACTCATATATACGAATATGTCTCCGTAACTAATTCGGAATAGTTATAACTTTTCTTTAAATACATAAAGACATATCACATCAGCAGCATGCCTCAGCAATATGTCTTTAATTTTTAATTATTAAGTCAACAATCATAGCGCAAAGCTACAGC
>CAVARE010000102.1:0-3551 GCA_963591145.1 Anaerotignum sp.
CTTCGGATTATATTTCTCCAGCCAGTCATTGACTATCCACATACTGATCTTCATAGGTGCCTCCTGATTATAATATGGGGTTATATTCATTATGATGAATTTAGCTGTCAGTATGCCGCAGAAATTCAGCTGAGCAGACCGTTTTTTGCAGCGGGCGCACAACAGTGATGCATGGACTATAATTCATCGTGCAATATAGTATTACATACTGTGCAATCTGCACAAGTGCAAATTTTCTAAAAAAGCCTGATTTTTACAGAAGGCATATATTAAGCAGGAAAATTAGGGCTTAGAATGCTTGTGTATAAATTACAAGGCGCTGGGCAATCTACAAATTGCATGCAGAGCCTCATGCAGTATGTTCTTATTGGGAGAGAGCGTACTGCGCAGTCATAAAGCGAAGAGGAGAATAATAAATGTCAGAAGCAGATAAGATGTTAAATAGTAATAAACCTGCGGGAACGGAGGCTGCTGCACCTGCAGGTGATAAAGCAAATGCACCGGCAGCATCCGAGGGTGCGCTGGCAGGCGGGATGCCGCCGATCGCGGTGCGCATGATGCGTAATAAAACGGCATTATCCCTTCATGAGCCGGATAGGGTGCCGTTCATGCCGTCAATGAATAACTTCTATGCTCTTCATTATGGCGTGACTGTTGAGGAATCTATGACAGATGCCAGAAGCCTCATCGAACCGTTGAAGAGGTTCTGCGAGGACTACAATCCTGACTGGGTCTGGAATCCTGTACCGTTTCCAATCAAGCCGATGGAGACTATCGGCCATAAGCAGGCACGTTTCCCAGGCAAATATTACAACCTCCCGGCCAATACTCCGTATCAATACGTGGACAAATCATATCTAAGCGAAGATGATTATGACGAGTATTTCGAGGATCCGACCAAGTATGTTATCAACAAGGTTCTTCCTAATAAATACAGCGGTCTGGAGGGGCTTAAGAATCTCGATATCGACAAGTCGATTCTGGAGGGATATGACAAGGTACTCTGGGAGGCGGATCCGACAGGATTTGCACTTCATGTTGCGATCCCAGCCAAATATCCGGAATTAGACGGACTTAAGTATATCAATCCATTTGCCACTACAGGACACTGCATCCTGAGCAATATGCAGTTCGCTAATCCTGCTGCAGCGGCAGCTCTTAAGGCAGCCATGAATAAGGTCGATCCTGCCAGCGCGGCCGCATTTAAGACGCTGCTGCAGGTCGCTGACGAAACCTTCAGCTATATGCAGGGCGGCATTGAGCTGACAATGAGCATCATCAACAACGGCTATCCTGTATATGGCGGATCACCGGCATGCATACCATTTGACGATTTCGCAGACTCCATCAGGGGACTTATGGATCTGTGCATGGACGTGGTAACTGATCCGGATCTGGTGGACGAGGCGATACAGAAGCTGGGCGATATCTCGATTCCTGCAGCGATCAGAAATGCGAAGATGTCCCATTGCGAGGATCTGTTCCTGCCGCTTCACTGTGGTGTTGAGAACTTCATGTCGATCCAGAATTACGAGGAACACTACTGGCCATGCCTTAAGCGCACGATTATGGCAGCAATTGAGGCAGATCTCACACCGATCGTGTTCTGCGAGGGCAAATATACCAACAGACTGGAATGTCTGACAGATGTTCCGGCTGGCAAGGTTCTGTATGCCTTCGAGGATGTTGACCTGGAGAAGGCTAAGAAGATTCTCACAGGCCATGCGGCTATCGGCGCAGGCATGAATACTCATACATTAATGTTCGGAACGCCAGAGCAGGTCGAGGACGAGGTGAAGAGAAATATGGATCTTCTCGCACCTGGCGGCGGATTCTTCAGCATGAACTCAATTGCGCTGGATGAGGTGTCTCCAGAGAACATGCATGCATGGCGAAATGCAGTAGAAAAATACGGATATTACAAATAATATAAATTTCACTGGTCGTGAAAATCTCTGTCTCTCTTTTGGGGCTGTTCCACTATTGATTCTGAATCAACAGTGGGACAGCTCCTTTTCTATGATTTAATTATTTGTGATGTTAGCGTCGGCGAGGCTGCGGTCTGGTATCTGCGAATAATTGCAGAGGTACATTTTGGAGAATTTTTAACTGTCGATTTATGAAATTTAACATGACGTTAGACGTTATAAAGACCAAGAATTAAATATACATCTAACCCTGAAAATGCTAAAATGCATATGCAGGAGATGGTAATTTACTCCAATGAGAGCGAAGACCACAAAAATATGTAAACTGTGTGAAAACAGGCGATTCTATGGTCATAAGCAGGTCTTGGTTCGTACAAATGAATGGGAAAACTGAAATGAAATTCATGGCATGGATCTTAGATGACCGACCATGAGAAGTATGCAGGAAATGGAGGTAGAAATGAAGAAATTATCAGCAAAAATATCGGCAACTGTAATGGCTGGCGTTTTTGCATTTTCTATGTTTGCGCCGGCAGCTATGGCTGACGAGAGCTATGGCGATGATTCTTATATCGAAGATTACGGAGATTATGGCGGCGAAGGCGGCGATACCTACGATGAGGGCGGCGACGGATATGACACGGATTATCAGTCGGATGTACCAGACGGAGGCGCTGTTGACGGAGGCGGCGAGGCTGAGGCCCCAAGCGAGCCGGAGACGCAGCCACTGCCTGTAATTGCACGGATTGATGAGACGGAATTTACATCTCTGGCCGATGCATTTGCCCAGGTACAAAACGATCAGACTATTAAGCTGAGCAGCAATATTGTATTGACCAATCCTGTAGAGATCGAGCTGCAGGATAACACATCTGTCAGCATAGACCTGAACGGCTATGAGATCCGCATGTATGATGCCAAGGAGAATATGGCAGGTGACAATTCCGGTACTGATCCGGACAAATATATCGGATACGGCGGCATGTTTATCCTGAAGAACGGCACGATCAAGATTGTGGATTCATCAGAGAACAAGGAAGGCAAGGTCACCAGCTCGAATGAGTCGAAGCCGGAATTCACACTTATCAAGGCTGATGGCAAGAAGGTTGCGCTGAATATTGAAAATGGCACATATAAGGCTTCTGACTATCAGAGTGACATAATTAAGATCAAGGATTCATATGACACTGATCTGCAGCCGACGGATATGGACGGAGAGGCTGTGGCAGTAAGTATAACGGGAGGTATCTTCAATAAGCAGCTTCCTGAGCAGTATATTGCGGACGGATATACTCTGAAGGACAGAGGAGACGGAACCTGGGCAGTTGAAGAAGCGGTTATGCATAATGTATTGTGGCAGAACTGGGATGGAACGGAACTGGATACCGATCAGGTTGAGGACGGACAGACAGCTTCATACCAGGGAGATATACCGACCAGGGCAGAGGATGAAACATATACATATGAATTCGCCGGATGGGATCAGGCATTAGAGCCTGTATATACGGATATGACATATACCGCAATCTATAATGCTGTAGAGAAGCCGACAGAGGCACCAACGGAAGAACCGACGGAGGCACCAACAGAAGAACCGACAGAGGCACCGACGGAAGAGCCGAC
>CAVARE010000103.1:0-3424 GCA_963591145.1 Anaerotignum sp.
TTATTCTTCCCTTATGTATCGCTGATTTCTGCTGTTCGGCTTATCTGGAACCGTCTTTAACTTGCGTATTAACTTACGTACTTTCTTGCGTACTCCCGTATTTTCGCCTGATAAAATATGTACATCACCACATGCTGCTTATATATTCCAACAAGCCATGGCAGCCTTCGTCCAGGTCGTTCCATGTAGCATCAAAATCACCTGTATACCACGGATCTGCGACCTCACCTGGCCGGTTGGTATAATTCATCATCATGGATATTTTGCTATCTGGATCATCATGAATGATGTGCTTTATATTGCACATATTATTTTGATCCATCAGGATTATCATATCAAATCGGTCATAGTCGCTTCTCGTGATCTGCCTTGCACTATGATCCTCACAAGATATACCGTGCTCTGCCAGCTTGCGTCTGGCTGGCGGATAGACTGGCTCGCCTATCTCCTCTGTACTGGTCGCCGCCGAGTCTATATAAAATTTATCTTCCAGCCCGGCGTCGGTAACAATTTGCCGCATCATATATTTGGCCATGGCAGACCGGCAGATATTGCCGTGGCAGATGAATAATATTTTTATCATGCTATTTTTCTTCATTTATTCCACCTGCCTCCAGTTTCGTCACGATATTCTTCATGTTCCTTCAGGTAAGGATCCTTGTCACCGCAAATGGCGTAATCGCAATAAGCACCCTTACCGAGAGTTGTGGTTCTTACAAGCCTTGCGTGGATGATCTCCATGGCAGCATAATCAACTGTTCTGTCAAATTGAAGCTCGCTGGCTTTCATGACTTTTCATTTCTCCTTCTCACTGAAAGTGGGAGTTCATTCCTGCTATATGTCTCCCACATGCCTACGCGGTCATCTTCATCAATCTGGCGGATGACTCTGGCAGGCACACCGCCCACGATACTGTTCGGCGGCACATCTCTGGTAACTACAGCACCTGCAGCAACAATGCTGTTCTCGCCGATGGTGACACCGCCGCAAATGGTCACACTTGAACATATCCAGCAGCCTTTCTTGATCGTTATCGGTGAGGCATATTCCAGATTATGGAATCCATCAGGATATTCGGCTGGTAGACGTTCCTCAGCAAGATATGGATGCCCCGGCGTTGCCAGAGTTACATTTGCACCGATCCATACACCATCCTCCAGCGTGATAGGCGCAACATCCAGAAATGTGCAATTATAATTAACAAAGCAGCCCTCACCGACAATAATATTTACGCCATATTCACAATAGAATGGTGAAAATACATCGAAATATTTCTTACCATGAGCTGATGGAATCAACCTCTCCAATGCCTTCTTCTTAGATTTCTCATGCCATGGTGGAATCCTATTAAATTTATAACACCGTTTGAAGCCCTCTTTATGCTTCTTATCTATCTCACCATCAAGGGAGTTATAGAGCTCGCCACCTACCATGCGATCCCATTCTCTGACAGATTTATCCACTTAGTATTCCTCCGTATATGTCTTCACTTTAACACATAATCCTTCAGCTCACTTCTTTTCTTCACACCAATTTTCAAGAATATGTCTGACAGGTAATGCTTTATAGTATTAATGGAGATGCCCATATGATCAGCAATCTCCTGATTACTCCAGTCCCTAGCCGCCAGCATGGCAATCGAGAATTCCACAGTTGTAAGCTGATCGGTAACAGTGTTTTGAGCAGCTTTATTGTGTACTTTCATCCAACCCACGCTGAATGACCTTACTGCCTCTGATAATCTGGCATAAACCTTCGGGTCTTCATTTTTTATACAGGACTCTATCAGTCCCTGTAACAGTCCATGATGTTCAATAAAAGGTTCTATAAATCCATCCTTCTTAGAATTATTCCATGCAATCAGCAGCGCCTTCTGCGCCGCCTTGATATGTTTCAGATTAATCTCACACATAGCGATCATGCAATGCAGATAAGTAACACTGATTGGATAAACCTTATCACAGAGAAGCAGAGGTGACTGGCACATTCCCACTGCCCTTCCGTAGTCACCCTTCAGATATGCAGCATGAGCCATGATATATATTGCAAAAAGTCGTAATCCCTGCGGCAGATCTTTTATATAAGGCTGCAGACTAGGAAAACCCTCTGCTGGCAAATGCAACAGCACTGATCCCAAATATCCAGCAAATATGCAGAAGGCACGGCTTTCTTTGAACGATATCCTGGATGTGTACCCCCCACCAAACCACCTGAAACCGCTGTATTTGAGGATTCATTCTCCACTTTTGAATCAATATCAGCAATAATTTTGTGCTTGTCCGTCACATTGTATTGTGAACTGTCATGTGTCAAATTACCACCTGCATTAAAATTCAAAGATTGAGTTTCCAGGCAGTTACCCAATTTGGCGAAATTTTTCATTTCTTCCAGCCTGCTCTTAGCCACACTGATATTACCTAATGTCAGATTGGAAAATGCTGAGAGTGTACAGGCGGAGAGTCTGAGTTCAATGCGCGGACTCATTAGATACTGCTCCACTATGCGGCTGCAAGCCTTAGCATCGCCCTTAAAATAACAGAACTCTGCCTGAGCGATATTTCTTATATCGGTATCCTGGAAAGCATCTATTGTTTTAGCAGCATTTCCAGGCATAAACGTCGAATTCATCAAAGGTAATATTGTATATTCATTCATGGCTCTGTTCCATTTTCTGATAATTCAAAGTAGACCACCGAACTGGTCTGTTCTTGATTTTTAATGTTCGTTCAAAAATCACTGCAGACGCATTGTCTGTTTGAGGATAGTTATTTGTCGGGACTATTTCATGCCACATGTGTAAAAATCTTTTTTGTTCATGCTGATTTTTGATCGGCTACATTTTATCAATTATGAGATGGCATGGCAACCGTGTGTTCCTTAGTCAGATAAAAATTCATATACAATAAGAAAGATGCTATGTGAGGAGTCTTTGTAAGACTTCACACAGCATCCTTCCCTTGGATTTATGAAAATTTGTATTTGTACGGAAAGCAAATTAACAGATTTAAATTTTCGATTAGTTATAAAATTGCAAAAGCACTATAAGTTACTCTCACAAGTGTCATAGTCACAAATATGATGGCACTTGCCTTCGCATACCGTTGGACAACCACTTGTACGTATAATGTCCTCATCATTAAACATTACCATTTCCATACATGGTTTCTCAAATCTTTCCTTGTTATTCCTCATTGAGCACATACCTCCAGTCTGACCCAAATTGTCATTATTTCCCCTATTTTTGCCGTCACTGGAATTCTAGCCCATTGATTGCAATAAAATAAGGCTCTTTTCGCTACGAAAAAGTGCCTTGCATTAATTGCAGAAACTGCCGTATTTATTTTTTAGTAATGCATTTCAGACGCCGCTTTAGTCTGCAGCGTCGAAGATAGCCTTCTTATCTATCATATGCCCGTAATCAGCC
>CAVARE010000104.1:0-3051 GCA_963591145.1 Anaerotignum sp.
CGCACTGACGTGCTCCCGCAATCCTATAGACATTCGCAATCCGGGCTATCGCCCTACTTGCTCATGTCTATTAGACCGTCTAATACAAATATAGCCGGACAAGTAAACTTGTCTGGCTACATTTATATTATCCGGTGTTTGGTCACACAAAGTTCATTATAACATTCAAAATTGCTGTGTTATACTTTAGTCCAAATGGGCTTTGAATGATTACAACATTTGACATAAATCATGCGGATGGATGAAAAGAGGAATAAACATGGGAAAGACAATAGGTATAGATCTGGGTACAACTAACAGCTGTGTGGCAGTGGTAGAAAATGGACAGCCGGTGGTAATTCCGAATGAAAAGGGCAATCGCACGACCCCTAGTATAGTTGCATTTACCAAGGTAGGCGAGCAGTTAGTAGGTGAGGCTGCGCAGAGACAGGCAGCAGTAAATAGTGACAGAACCATCAGCTCGATTAAGCGACAGATGGGAACAAACTGGACTAAAAATATTGATGGCAAGAGATATACTCCGCAGGAAATCAGCTCAATGATTCTGCGCAAATTAAAAAAGGACGCGGAAAATTATCTGGGAGAGCCTGTAACAGATGCGGTTATCACTGTCCCTGCGTATTTTAATGATATCCAGCGTCAGGCGACTAAGGATGCCGGACGAATCGCTGGACTTAATGTTAAGAGAATCATAAATGAGCCGACAAGTGCGGCCTTGGCTTATGGACTTAATAATGGCGCGGCACAGAAGATTCTGGTATACGATCTGGGCGGCGGAACATTTGATGTTTCGATAATCGAAATCGGTGATGATGTAATAGAGGTTCTGGCAACAAATGGCGACAATCACCTGGGCGGTGATGACTTCGACGAGAGGATTGTGACGCATTTGCTGGGAGTAATCAAGAGCCAGCATGGCGTGGATCTGAGAAAAGATGCTTCGGCTATGCAGAGACTTAAGGAAGCTGCGGAACAGTGCAAGAAGGAATTGTCCCAGTCGGATAATGGCAGGATATATCTTCCGTATCTGACGATGATGAAGGGCGAGCCTCTTAATTTCGAATATACGCTTACGCGCAAGATGTTCAATGATCTTACGAAAGACCTTGTGGACAGAACCGCAATTCCGGTTCGAAACGCGCTGAATGATGCAGGAATCGCAGCATCAGAGCTGGGCAAGGTTATACTGGTAGGCGGATCTACGAGAATTCCGGCAGTTCAGGACAAGGTACGTGAACTTACCGGCCAGATTCCTGCCAAGAGTATTAATCCTGACGAGTGCGTAGCGCAGGGCGCGGCGCTTCAGGGTGATATCTTATCCGAGGGAACTATACAGCTGTATAATGGCGGCAGCAATCTGCTTCTGCTGGATGTAACGCCATTAAGCCTGGCAATCGAAACCGTGGGCGGAGTCGCTACGAGAGTTGTAGAGCGCAACAGTACGCTGCCGGTTCATTATTCACAGATATTTACCACAGCGGCGCCTTATCAGAGGAGCGTTGAGATAAATGTTCTGCAGGGCGAGCGTCCTATGGCCAGGGATAATAAATCCATCGGCAAATTCAGACTCGGCGGTATTAAGGGTGCGCCTGCCGGAGTGCCTCAGATCGAGGTAACATTTGACATTGATGCAAATGGTATTCTCAAAGTATCTGCTACGGATCTGGCAACAGGCAGGGCTCAGTCCATTACGATTGATAATAATGAAAGAATGTCTGATGCTGAGATTGAGCAGGCAATAAGGGATGCGCAGCAGTATGCGGCTCAGGACGGAATCAGAAGACAGGCTGTTGAGACAAATAATGAAGCCAACCAGCTCTTAAATGAGGTTCAGACCGCACTCCAGAATAAGAAAAAAGAGATCAGCAAGGACGATAAGAAGTTTATCAAGAATGACATAACTGAGCTTCAGAAAGCTGTGTCAAAAAATAATCCAACTAAGTGCACCGAGGCAGAGCTTCAGACCGTTAAGAATGCGATATCGAATCTTAAGCAGAGCAGCGCGAAGATTTTGTGAGAATAGTTGAGAGCATATTATTTAGAGGTATTCGCGCCGAAAACAATTGAATCTGCAAATGTGCGAATGCGGCTCGAGCCAGGCGGGACTATTTTATATTGTGAAATATATTTGCCCCATCTGTCCGATTTAATACCTCGAATACTCTCAGCACATCCCCATCTACCGTGAATCTTATATCGAACCTGTCGAAGCTGAGACCATATACGTAACCTGGCTGCTTCTCGTAGGATCCCCGGGGATCCTGCTGCAGTACCTGAAGTAAGGAGCTCTGCTTATCCTCAGGGATGAGAGCCAGCAGGGCATCTGGAAAGTCTACAGTTAGAAAATGCTTCTCACTGCAGGAGAAGCCGCTGACCGCATCAGCATGGACATCTGTATACGGCAGATATGGTTTGATGTCGAATATTTCGGTTCCGTTCATGATATCTGCGCCGCCCACTATGAGAACGGGGCCTTCATTTGTATGAGGCAGTACCTCTAGAAGCCTTACGGATGAGAGCCCCAGAGAGTTGGGTCTGTATGGAGACCTGGTGGCATATACTCCTTCCTTAACCTTACCGCCTAATCGGGGCGGAGTGACCAGCGCTGACCATCTGACAGGATCCGCGCTCATATCAATCCTGGTTTCGGAGAAATTCCAGATGAGCCACAGATGACTGAAGGCCTCAATGCCCCGAATGGCATTAATATCACGGAATTCCTTTTCAAAAACTATGCGGGCTGTCAGGCCGTCTATCAGTCCCGGCTGACGGGGAATACCGAAACGTTCATTAAAATCTGTATAAATTCTGGCTATTGGTTTTATTATATATTCTGACATATCGGTTCTACTCCGTAATCTTGGGTCCGTCAGCGTCAGGCATTTCGGTTATGCATTTGCCGCGGATATCACCTTCTGCTGAAATTAATCATGAGCATAATAGTATTGCCGTCTGTCTGTGTAAATGTTTTTTGCAAAAAAATACCCGATTTCCCGATACTTTTAATTGACAACGGGAGGTCATTATCTTAAACTGTCTCCGTATCGAAAC
>CAVARE010000105.1:0-3049 GCA_963591145.1 Anaerotignum sp.
GGCATAGAACATGGCGATGCTGATAAAACGATAGAAAATTTCACAAAAGCAGTAGAAAGATTTGCAAATATGGGATAAGTCGCTCATTGACAACCCATACCCCTATAGGTATAATGCCGCTGTATCCGCGAGGTATAGGAAATGGGCATTATATGAAACAACTTATGAATAAGCTGGAAGGACTAATGGAATGGGGCGGCATCAGAAGCGATATAGCCGTTGATGCTGCGGATATCGCGCTGGTAGATGATGAGATAAAGGAACTGCCGCATCTGGTAGCCCTCTCGAAGCGCATGATGACCACGATTAAACTTAACATGACGTTTTCAATGTGCCTTAATTTTGTTGCCATCATATTGGCAATCATTGGCACACTAAATCCTGTAGTGAGAGCCCTGGCACATAATGCCGGTTCAGTGCTCGTAATAATAAATTCGTCGTTGCTGCTAAAGTGGAGACGGTAGACGCCTGTGTTGCTGATGAGATGAATCATATGAAAAATTTTGCGAGGTTTTGATGTCCGGGAGCTAGGAATTGGGAAATGCCGCAGATGAGACCATTAAGATGCTTCTGGGCATGAGTTTCGATGCAACAGCGCCAGTGTAATTATCTGAGGCTACCGCTTATCATCTGCGTTAATCAGCTCTACAAGTCGTATTTCAAAAGGCTTAAGACGGCAGGCATACATAACTATACCTATGCCTGCCGTCGAGATTTTTTGATTAGAAATTACAGGAAAGCTGGTATATATCGGCTCATTTAAGCTGATATTCTCTGATGCTGACCTGACCAGCTCCGATAATTTGGGACGACGTATACTATCTGCGTTTGTGATCTGATACCAGCCGCTCTGAATCCATGCTTCATAGGCACTGCCATTTTCATATGTTAGTGATTGCTCTTGCAGGATCATATCAGTAAATGGCAGTTCTGATAAAACTATTGAAAATTCCATATCTGGAAAACAAGCATAAAAATCCTTGGCCGTATCGGGTCTGAACTCATATCTCCATTCATTCATCGGAATATTATAGTAAAGCAGCATAGCTATCTTATGTGGGCCTTTAGTTATGCAGCAGCCTGGTTTGTTAATGATCATCTCGTTGCCCAGAGCTTGCAGGAATTTCAGACTGTAATAGGTCGCTTTCCTTCCGCCGCGTGCAGTGATTGCTGAAAGCGTAGCGGAGAATTGCGAATTACCGAAGAAGAAGCGTGTTGTATAATCCAGCGGCTTCTCCATTCCGAGAGACGTTAACATATCTGCCTGATTCAGAGTCAGAATAATCGGCAGCATGGCGCCAGGCAGCCCGTCTGTGTAGTAATTGCGTCCAAAAGCGAAATTATAGTTAAGTATACATAGCGGCAGAGCCTTCTTGGCAAAATGACCTTTTAAATAATCGTTTACGCTGCTGAAAAAATTCGTACAATCCAGAAACGATGACGGAAAATGAAACTGTCCTTTATTTGCATGAAAATATGTAAATAAAATCTGATCCGGCATGCAGTTGTGTGCTGCGCAGTGGTTTAAAAATCGCTTCATAAATGCAAGTCCGGAATTGGTGCAGCTGATAGTAGGCGAGTCGATGGCGGTATAAGGCAGCACGGAGCGGATTGCCTGGAAAGTGCATGTATATAGTTCAAAATAATCTTCTTCACTGATTGATGTCTGTGATGCGGTGATAACATCTGGAACCTTCCATAAAAATATGCGGGCATTTGAAAACAGCTGGCCATGCTTCTTCTTTAAATGTGCAAATAGTGTATAAATATAGGCCTGCCACTCAGCCATTGAAAATGGCATACATTTGCAGCTATGAAAACTTGAATCATAGCAATCTGTATTCATGGCAAGGAAGCTGGGCATATATGTGAGTGAAATAATCGGCTTCAGACCAGTCGTTTCTACAAAATTAAGAAGGTGATCATACATGGAGAAGTCAAATGAGATTTCCCGTCTGGAGCGTTCCTTGACGGTGAAGTCTGCATTCAGGTTATCTGAAAAATATACCTGCATTTCATCTGCCAGAAAATAATCTAATGTGATGTATTCGTAATCGATTTCATTCAGTAATTGACGAACTTGCATCTGAACATCTTCTATAAGCAGATCTCGGCAGAAATCTATATTTAAAATATTATTCTTATATGCTGCAGATGTCGGTATGCCATGCGCAAGTGATATATTTCCCATATGCCGCTGCAGACATGGCGCAGCCACGGAGGTGTGGTCTGTAACTGAGACCTGTTCAGAAGAATTTGCAGCCACATCAATATCATTTAAAGCATCGAAAACACCAAGCTCCTTTAAAGTATTCATTTCATCTGCATCTGCCACAGAGATTGTGCCATCTGACTGTTCATAATATTGCCTTCGATAAACAGACGGGCGGCAGTGATAATATTTTTGAAATGCCTGACCGAAAGCTCTTGCATTTGGAAATCCGCACTGGTCGCTGATTTGCGCAATTTCCAGTGATGTATGCAGAAGCAGCGGCATAGCCTTACTCAAGCGCAGCTGTGTCAGATAGTCTGAAAACAGCTGCCCAGTATAATGCACAAACAGCTTGGATAAATGCGACGGTGTATAATAAAAAGTTGCAGCCAGCTGTTTGAGCTGAATATTTTCCATATAGTTGGCATCAATTGATTTCAAAAGTTCCGCAAATATGTCGGGAATACTCTGATTGGCATTCACAAATTGCATATGAGGCTTCCTGGATTGCTGAAATGTGCCAGGAAAGCAGAAGCTTGAGAGAATCTCATAAAGTAAATCCTGACATAACTTTTTCTTCAATAGATCCGGAAATGTCCGCTGATGCATATTTGTATCAATAAATTGCCGCAAAATAGCCAGAATAGGAAGATATGCCGGCATAGCAGGTGCTGCATGTGAATCTAACTGAATCTGAAATTGACGATTTTCAAGTGCAGTGTCGGATATGAAGAGGATAAGTACATATGAATCCTGGCTATCAAAAA
Organism: Anaerotignum sp.; assembly: GCA_963591145.1. Classification (GTDB taxonomy): domain Bacteria; phylum Bacillota; class Clostridia; order Lachnospirales; family Lachnospiraceae; genus RGIG5612. The sequence continues at coordinate 2,980 of CAVARE010000105.1, forward strand.
TGACAGTCTCGCCATCCCTGTGTGTTAGGCTAGTTTTCAGTGTATCCCAAAAGTTTTTGTGGTAGCATAG
>CAVARE010000106.1:0-2808 GCA_963591145.1 Anaerotignum sp.
ATACTTTTAATTGACAACGGGAGGTCATTATCTTAAACTGTCTCCGTATCGAAACGGGCACGTCCGCAGCCTGTCGAATGCAGCGCCTGACACGTCCACACTCTCTCTCGGATAGGTCAGACAACAGTAGAATATTGTATGAGTTATTATGACTTAGGAACGCAAGTATGCCTGAGACGGCATGATTGTGTTTTTTGTGCGACGGGATTTTCCGCGCTGTTGCATGAAGTCAATGAATAGCTTGTGCACAAAATGTGGAGGAAATTGAAACAATGGCAAACATTAAATCAGCAAAAAAAAGAGTAATCACAAGTCAGAAGAGAGCAGACAGAAACAAGGCTGTTAAGTCAGCTACTAAGACAGCTGTTAAGAAGGTTTATACAGCTATCGAGGCCAATGACAAGGCAGCAGCTATGGAAGCTCTGAAACTGGCAACAGCTCAGCTGGACAAGGCTGAAACAAAGGGCATCTACCATAAGAATATGACAGCCCGTAAGGTTTCAAGACTTGCTAAGGCAGTTAACAAAATGGCATAAGCCAGTTTAACTTGGAAGGAGAGTAACAAATGAGCGCATTAATGTGGTGTGGAATCGCTGCAGGTGTTATCGCATTGATCTATGCATTAGTACTTGCAACAATCGTTTCCAAACAGGATGCTGGTACTGACAGAATGAAGGAAATCGCTAAGGCTATCGCCGAAGGCGCCAGAGCATTCCTCTTCTCAGAGTACAAGATCCTCGTAATTTTCGTAATCGTAGTAGGACTTATCATCGGTCTTGCCCTGGGCAACTGGGTAGAAGCATTATGCTTCCTGGTTGGTGCAGTATTCTCTGTATTGGCCGGATTCTTCGGAATGTCTGTTGCAACTAAGGCAAATGTAAGGACAGCCAATGCAGCCAGAACAAAGGGTATGAATGGTGCCCTGGGCGTAGCCTTCAAGGGCGGCGCTGTTATGGGTATGTGCGTTGCAGGTCTTGGATGCCTCGGCGTAACAGCTATCTACTTTATTACAAGAGATGCCGATGTATTATTCGGTTTCTCACTGGGTGCTTCTTCAATCGCACTGTTCGCACGTGTTGGCGGCGGTATTTATACTAAGGCTGCTGACGTTGGTGCCGACCTGGTAGGTAAGGTTGAGGCTGGTATCCCTGAGGATGACCCACGTAACCCTGCTACAATCGCTGATAACGTAGGCGATAACGTAGGTGACGTTGCAGGTATGGGTGCTGACCTTTTCGAGTCATATGCAGGCTCACTTATTTCCGCAATTACACTTGCAGTAGCATTTGTTGGTGAGGGCGGCAATGTATTTGACAACTATATCGTATTCCCGGTACTTATCTCAGCAATCGGTCTTATCGCTTCTATTATCGGTACATTATTTGTTCGTACTAAGGAAGGTTCAAACCCACAGGTTGCTCTGAACATCGGTACATACGTATCTTCAGCAATTGTTATCATCTGTGCATTTATCTTCAGCTCAGTTCTTCTGGGCACGGTTATGCCGGCTATCGCAATCGTTGCAGGTATCGTTGTGGGACTTTTAATCGGTACACTTACAGAGATCTATACATCTGACAAATATGGCTCAGTTAAGGAAATTGCTAAGCAGTCTGAGACAGGACATGCTACAACAATCATCGCTGGTCTGTCAGTTGGTATGAAATCAACAGTACTTCCTATCATCCTTATCTGTGTTGGTATCTTCGTATCATATGCAGTAATGGATGGCTTCTCAACACCAGCAAGCGGTGTATTCGGTATCGCTCTTGCAGCAGTTGGTATGCTTTCAACAACAGGTATCACAGTAGCAGTTGATGCTTACGGTCCTATCGCAGATAATGCCGGCGGTATCGCTGAGATGAGCGAGCTTGATGAGAGCGTTCGTAACATTACAGATAAACTTGACTCAGTTGGTAATACAACAGCTGCTATCGGTAAGGGATTCGCTATCGGATCTGCAGCACTTACAGCTCTGGCTCTGTTCTCATCATTTGCAGTAGCAGTTAATGAATCTGATGGAGGATTCCAGCTGAACTCAATTGATATTCTTCAGCCTACAGTAGTTATCGGTCTTCTGATTGGTGGTATGCTGGTATTCTTATTCTCAGCACTTACAATGTCATCAGTTTCTAAGGCTGCTAACCAGATGGTAGTTGAGGTTCGTCGTCAGTTCAGAGAGATTCCTGGTATCCTTGAAGGCAAGGCTAAACCAGACTATACACGTTGTGTAGCTATCTCAACTAAGGCATCTCTTAAGCAGATGATCCTTCCTGCAGTTATCGCTATCGTAGCTCCAGTTGTTCTGGGTATACTCCTCGGTGTAGCTGCTCTGGGCGGACTTCTTGCAGGTGCTCTTATCACAGGTGTTCTTATGGCTATCTTCATGAGCAACGCAGGTGGTGCATGGGATAATGCTAAGAAGTATATTGAAGGCGGCAAGCATGGCGGCAAGGGTTCAGATGCTCATAAGGCAGCTGTTACCGGCGACACAGTTGGTGATCCATTCAAGGATACATCAGGTCCTTCAATCAACATCCTTATCAAGCTTATGACAGTCGTTTCACTGGTATTCGTTCCACTGTTCATGGCAGTAGGCGAGTATGGTCTCATCGGCGGATTATTCCACTAAGATCTGACAGGCTGGGCATAGCACAGTTTAATATCGAATTATTTTACAAGAGCTGTTACGCATGTGCGTGACAGCTCTTGTTGCGTCTACACATTATAGCATCTGCTTTGTAATAATTATGATGTGCCGTGAACCTCGGCGTGCAGCCCCTGCTCGAAAACGCCTTCGCTGATGTG
>CAVARE010000107.1:0-2804 GCA_963591145.1 Anaerotignum sp.
ATCCTGCTTCGTAAGCGATGCAAATACTATAATTTCATCTATACGATTGATAAATTCCGGTCTGAATAAGTGTCTCACCTCATTCATTACCGATTCCTTCATGCGCTTATATTCGATCTCATCGGATTTTTCCGCTGCAAATCCCAGATTCTTAGGCTCCATGATCTTAGACGCGCCTGCATTGCTGGTCATTATGATTATTGTATTCTTAAAATCTGTCTTTCTGCCATGCGAATCAGTTAAAATACCATCATCCAGTACCTGAAGAAGTATATTAAATACATCCGGATGTGCCTTCTCGATCTCATCAAAAAGCACGATAGAATACGGGTTTCTTCTGACCTGTTCCACCAGCTGTCCGCCTTCTTCGTATCCTACATATCCTGGAGGTGTTCCTATTAATTTGGACACACTATGCTTCTCCATATACTCAGACATGTCGATTCTTATGATGGCATTTTCGGTGCCAAATAACGCCTCAGCCAATGCCTTAGACAGCTCTGTCTTACCCACGCCTGTAGGTCCTAAGAACAGGAAGGATCCGATCGGCTTATTAGGATCCTTAAGTCCTACCCTGCCTCGTCTTATGGCCTTGCTGACAGCTGATATGGCCTCATCCTGGGCGATAACTCTCTTATGGAGCTCCTTCTCCAGATTCTTAAGCTTGGCACTCTCTTCCTGAGCGATTCTCTTAACCGGAATCTTCGTCCACTTAGATACAACATCTGCAATGTCTTCTTCAGTGACTTTAAGTTTCGTTCTTTTCTGCGATTTGCCTGACTTATCCTGGTACTGACTCATCTGCGTCTTGAGAGAATCTATCTCCCACTTAACATCAGATGCATGTTCAATATCCCCTGATTTCAGAACCTCCTCCAGTTCATCCTGACGTTCCTTTAATTCTTCTTCCAGCTTCTTCACCTTAGGAGAAAGAATATATGTGGACAGCCGCACCTTAGATGCTGCCTCATCCATGATATCAATTGCCTTGTCCGGAAGGAATCTGTCGTTAATATATCTGGATGACAGATCAACCGCTGCCACAATGGCGCCATCTGTGATCTCCACCTCATGATGCTTCTCATAATGAGGTCTCAGACCCTTAAGGATTTCCAGTGATTCCTCTCTGGTCGGCTGCTCGATATATACAGGCTGAAATCTTCTTACAAGTGCAGCATCTTTCTCAAAATGCTTTCTATATTCATCCATCGTAGTAGCGCCAATGATCTGAATCTCTCCTCTTGCCAATGCGGGCTTTAAAATATTTGCCGCATCAATGGATCCTTCTGCACCGCCTGCGCCGATAAGTGTATGAATCTCGTCCATGAACAGGATTATCTGCCCATCATCTGAGACTTCCTTGATGATGCGTTTTACTCTTTCTTCGAATTCGCCTCTGTATTTGGAGCCCGCTACCATAGCTGGAAGATCCAGTGAAAGTATACGTTTCTCAGCCACTGGTCCGTTGATCTCACCTGATACGATCTTCTGAGCCAGCGCTTCAGCGATAGCCGTCTTGCCGACGCCCGGCTCACCTACCAGGCACGGATTATTCTTCGTTCTTCTTGAAAGTATCTGAATAATACGCTCTATCTCGCGTTCACGGCCTATTACGGGATCACTCTTGCCCTCCCTGGCCTGAGCGCACAGATCCTTGCTGAATCTTTCCAGTATCTTATCATCTCTTCTGTTCTGTGTATTTTTATCAAGTCCCAGTTCTGATCTGTGATTATTAGGATTCTCACCCATAGCCGCAAATGTATCTGCCATTATCTTCTGCTTATTGGCGCCTAATGCCAGCAGCACACTATTGGCAGCACCTTCCGGCATCTTAAGCAGTGCCAGGAGGATATGCTCGGTTCCTACGAACTCTTTATTGTACTTTTCTGCCTCCTTGCCTGCATTGTCCAGCAGAAGCTCTGTCTTCGGTGTGAATCTGGCACCTTCCACTACAGCCGTTCCTGCGCCCGATGAAGAATTAGGCTTAAGGATCTTCCTGATTCCTTCCAGATTTATTCCATTGCCTGCCAATATTCTCTGTGCTGTACAGCCCTCTGTCTCTGCCATGGCCGCCAGAATGAATTCTGTTCCAATATATGTCTCATTATAGCTTGCAGCCATACTGCAGGCCGTCGCCATAACCTCTTGTGCTAATTTTGTAAATGCTTTTCTCATAAAAATTCCTTACTTGCTCTTTAGTTTATAACTGCTATTATTCCTAGTCGGACGAAATTCCATAAATTCACCGTGAAATGCTGACATTTCCAGGAAAAATTTTAAAATTCCTTCATCAATCTAACTCATCATATATTTTATCGATCAATCCCTTAGCCTCCTCGCGGCTAATGCCCTTGACTATGCCGCTGGCAATAATCGGACGCATAAGCTCCCGCATCTTATCAAGAGACTGTATTTTGTCAATATCTATTGAAACAACAGCTCCCTTCCTTCTGTCAACTTTAAGAAAGCCGTCCTGGCGAAGCGAGGAATATGCCTTATTTACCGTATGCATATTGACGCCTATATCATCTGCCAGATTTCTGACCGACGGAAGAGACTCGCCCTCTCTGAGCTGCGATGTAGCTATGGCGACTATTATCTGATTCCTCAGCTGTACATATATCGCTTCATCACTATTAAAATCTATCTCTATCAACATATTGTTACCTCTTATCACTATAAACAGCTAGCCATAACTAATTTGAAAGTTCTGCCAAAGTTACTGCGTGCCGGGATGGCGCAGCTCCCTTGACTAAAAGTCAGCTGCTACGTGCTTGCAGCGCTCTCGCAGCTGAGCCTGACTT
>CAVARE010000108.1:0-2761 GCA_963591145.1 Anaerotignum sp.
TATTATCTCATCTGAACATGGCGCCGCATAGGGTACCAGCTATGAGACGTTTACTCATCATCTACCATCTCTATGAAATTCCATGGCGTAATCTTACCAGCCTTTCTTTGAATCCATGCATGTTCTGAGCTGCAATTAAGTGGTCCTACATAATACGGAACCTTGAATTCAAATATTGATATAATCTTATCCATGGCAGATATGCCATCACTGATATCTTTTAAGAACGGCAGGTATGTTTGTGCATTATCAAGGATTTTCTTAAGTTCATATTCATACAACTGTCGAGGAATTACGCGGTTATCCGTATTCTTCTGTTTAGGCAAAAATGTTCTTAGCTCAAGCCTTCTTGCCATATCTGAATATTCAGCTTCATCATTTTCATCAGGTTTTATAGAATTAACAACCTTTGAGATATATTTCGAGAAGTCCTCTATATTAGCTTTTTTCTTAACATCCGCTCTTATAGAGTCGCCAACATTATACGAATATGCCACATAATTGTCTGCCTTAGCCTCACGGAACACTTCATCATAACTTGCAGATTTATATTTGCGGATAAAATATTTTAAAGCTTTAAGGTCCTTTTTGTGTTGATTGTAAACCGCAACTTTAGAAGCTGAAATTGTTGATATTCCTTCATCATTATCAAGAATATCAGCCAGTATACTCCAGTCATACACTGCCCGCAGTTCTGCTATCATGTCATAGTCATCACCAATATTTGTCATTAACTCTGCAAATCCTTCTTCATCCATTCCTAGGGAAACAGATCCAAAGTCTGCATATTCTTCTCTGCCAAATATATCTTTAACCTGACACTTTCCACCTGCCAATAATCTGATGATAGTTTCTTGACTAAATGGAAATTCATCGCTGATTGTTTTTTCAGGCCTTTTTTCATTGAGAAGAATAGTCGTCAAATTCTTGACTTTAGCTGTAACGCCCTTTTTTTTCTTAAGCGCTGTTGCAAATGCATCTACATCAATATCGCCCCAAGGCTTGTTATATCCGTTATCGGTAAAGAAATTTATGAATTTTTCATAAACAGACTGAATGTCCGTTATTTCATCCAGTTTATCAATATTGAGATTATTAAGGAAATGTCCTCTATGAGTTACTAACTAGGCGCATGCAAGATATACCAGGCGTACATCGTGTGCATCCTTATTATTCATCAGCTCGCATATCAGATGATGAATCGTAGGATACTGCTTCATATATTCTGTGTCCGTATATTTTTCATCATTGAAAAATATGTGCGCATCCTCTGTTTCATCACGCCAGCGAAAGCTCTCATCAAGTCTAATAAAAAATCTAGGATCCACCTTTGATATTTCTTCTGCAAAGATTTCTCTTACTAACTGTGTTCGCTGTTTCTTTCGGTCCAATCTTCTACGTGCAGTTCTAAAACTTCTGCGCTCGTCACTAAGTGATGCAGCATCAAAGATCACACTGCCCCATGCATCATCCCCATGAAATCGAAGTAAATTATATTTATCATCCGTAACAGCCCAGCCAACGGAATCGGTACCAATATCTAAGCCTAAAAAATATTTTTTATCAACCATTTGACAACTCCCCTTGCTTGTACTACTATGAATGTGCGAATTGTAGTTCCCCTACAGATTTGCACTGCGAGTTCAAATAAAAGTTTACTCAACCCGCTGGCTTGTCCAGCTACACAGTGTGTGTACATTAAGACTTCTATAAGAAGTCTTTTTTGTTGCTTACTACCCGCAAATACCTTGTAGCTCTCAGTTTTACGTTAAATAAATGCATTGTCTCACAACTGTCCATACAACATTGCTCTCAGCATAGCGCTGTGCTTGTATTATTTCAATCAAATTTAGCTGTTTCTACAATTTCTTATTATAAAATTTCATTTTTTTGTACAATTATGATAAATAAAGACTGTAGAATTCTATGAATTAAATAGTAATGTCGCATTTATCCGATTTTTTTTCGTGAAACAAAAGCACCCTTTCAGGGGCTTTTTGTTTCCTCATTTGTATTCTGCGTTGGCCCTTTCTTAGCCGTAAACCACGTCTTATAATGTGCTGATATATCCGAATTATAATACTTTAAAATGGTATATCAGGCACTATTACACCAGTTTCATATACGTCAAATGGGTCCATATCAATACATTTGCTCTCGTCTCTAGTCCCTTCTAGATCCCATGCAATCGTGCCGTTTGGAACAGTCAGTGTATCTTTAAAGATCTGCTCATTCTGTATATCTGGCCTTGGCTGTGAACAGCAAATGATGAAGATAGAGTCCGCACCAGTCGACATCCTGCACGTAATAAGACATAAGCATCTGCCGCACAGAATCTGGATCTTCATTAAATTCTGTAAGCAGCTCTGCTGCATATGAATTGATAACTGCGACAAAGTCTGTGGAAAATTTCGTTTCTATCACTACGCGGATCGACTTTTCTGCAGGTTTGTTCGCTGTAATAGTGGTATTATCGGCAAAATCCAGCTTAATTATATCTATAGAAGATTTATGTATATAGTCAGGGTCATCTGCTTCCAATTTCTGATTTGGCGCAATACTATTGCCCTCGTAGCAGGTAAGAATACCAGATTCGCTTACATTTGAAACATATAAGATGTGCCCATTCCAGACATAGCTGGCATATCCATAAGGAAATTTCCTAAGACTTGTTGCATTTACAAAATCGAAATCTGAGAAATACCAAGAGGGTTTGAAATTTTTTCTGTAAATAGAAATCTTCTATGATAATTTTAAGATG
>CAVARE010000109.1:0-2676 GCA_963591145.1 Anaerotignum sp.
TATTTCAACGAGCTGGACACCTACGCTGAGATGAAAGGCCTCAGCACAAAGGATATCATCAACGGCGTGTGCCTCGACCCAAGAATCGGCATGCACTACAACAATCCGAGCTTCGGTTACGGCGGCTACTGCCTGCCGAAGGATACCAAGCAGCTACTGGCAAATTATAATGACGTGCCGCAGAATATGATGTCAGCCATCGTTGAGAGTAACCGCACGCGTAAGGATTTCATCGCGGATCGTGTACTCACTCTGGCCGGTGCGTATGAGGCCAACAGCCAGTGGGATAAAAGCAAGGAGAAGCAGGTTATCGTCGGTGTATACCGCCTGACCATGAAATCCAACTCTGACAACTTCCGTCAGTCTTCTATCCAGGGCGTTATGAAGCGAATCAAGGCCAAGGGCGCGACAGTTATTATTTATGAACCAACACTTGAAAATGGAACGACGTTCTTCGGCAGCAAGGTCGTAAATGACCTGAAGAAATTCAAGAAGATGAGCAACAGTATCATCGCCAACAGATATGACAGCTGCCTGGATGATGTAAAGGATAAGGTATATACACGTGACCTGTTCCAGAGAGACTAAGAAAATATAGAGGAAAACATATGCAAAATATAAATTTGAAGAATAAAACCATTCTCGTCACCGGGTCGGCGGGATTCATCGGCAGCAACCTGGTGCTGGAGCTGTTAAGGACACAGTCGCCTGTTCATATCATAGGCCTTGATAATGTCAACGATTATTATGATGTATCCATAAAGGAATGGCGGCTTAATGAAATCGACAAATGTGCTCATGAGCACGTTGACTCAACCTACAGATTCTATAAGGGCGACCTGGCAGATAAGGCACTGGTTGAGGAAATATTTGCAGAGCATAAGCCAGATATCGTGGTAAATCTCGCCGCCCAGGCTGGAGTGCGCTACTCTATCACTAATCCTGATGCGTATATCCAGTCTAACCTGATCGGATTCTACAATATCCTGGAGGCATGCCGTCATTCGTATGACGGCGGCAACAAGGGCGTGGAACATCTCGTATATGCGTCATCCTCATCTGTCTACGGCACTAACAAGAAGGTGCCATACAGCACAGATGATAAGGTTGACAATCCAGTATCGCTCTACGCTGCTACCAAGAAAAGCAACGAGCTCATGGCACATGCCTATTCCAAGCTCTACAACATTCCATCAACAGGTCTCAGGTTCTTCACCGTATACGGTCCTGCAGGAAGACCAGACATGGCATACTTCGGCTTTACTAATAAGCTGCTGAAGGGTGAAACAATACAGATCTTCAACTACGGCAACTGCAAGCGGGACTTCACCTACGTCGACGATATCGTCGAGGGCGTAAAGCGTGTCATGCAAGGCGCACCAGAGAAGAAAACTGGCGAAGACGGCCTGCCGATCCCGCCGTATGCCATCTACAACATCGGCAACAGCAACCCGGAGAATCTGCTGGATTTCGTAGACATCCTACAGCAGGAGCTTGTCCGTGCAAATGTTCTTCCAGCCGACTACGACTTCGAAGCTCACAAGCAGTTAGTGCCAATGCAGCCAGGTGACGTGCCGGTAACATTTGCCGATACATCAGCGTTGGAACGTGACTACGGCTTCAAGCCGTCCACCAGCCTGAGAGACGGGCTCAGAAAATTCGCTGAGTGGTATAAGGAATTTTATTCATAACCGTGCGCACAATCGTGAATTGCAGCGCCAGTGCTGCAATTCACAGCAAGATTTATGCACCTACTCAGTTGCGGTTGATAAGTGTCTGATTTTGAAGCTTATTGCATCATTGTATTTCTCACCTATCAATTTCCATTATTTATCTGCCATTGTATAATCGATTACGTATCTCCAGGTATTTGACTGCCCGTAATTAATCATATATCCATTTTTTTGAGTCTCCCATTCAAACTCTGGGTCACAGACATAAGTAGAACCATCATAAACAATCTCAACCCAGCCATGTTCCACATAACCGCCTGCTCTCAGCGGTACTCTTCCATAAATGAGCTTAACGTCATATCCCAACAATCTGGCCATCCAGTAAAACGCGGCTGCCTTTCCGACACAATCACCGATTTCACTGATGAAAGAATGGATTGCGGCGCCCGATGTTGTTGTATAAGCATATGCATCATTTTCATAAGGAATACTTGCTGCCCAGTTATAAGCCGACTTAATATCCCAGCCAACCTCATCCAGTCTTTTCGAAGCATACATCTCTACAACATCGATCTCATCACTTGATGCTTTACCGTTCGTAACGGCATATGTCACCCCGTCAACAGTAACTAAATCGGTGATATACTTAAGTGCATCATTATCAAAATACCAGTATTCATCATCGATCTTAACTATTCCTGTTCCAGACAGCATGCCGCCCCAGTCATAAAAATAATACCATTTGTCATTTATGTACTGCCAGCCGGTTTTCATCCTGCCGCCTGCACCCATATAGTACCAATAACCGTTAATATACTGCCAGCCGGTCTGTACCTTACCGCCTGCGCCCAGATAATACCAGTCATTATCAATATACTTCCAACCACTGGACCACATCCTGCCGCCTGCGCCAAAGTAGTACCAATAATCATTAATATACTTCCAGCCGGTCTGTACCTTACCGCCTGCACCCAGATAATACCAGTCATTATCAATATACTTC
>CAVARE010000110.1:0-2675 GCA_963591145.1 Anaerotignum sp.
CATCGGAACACATGCTCTGGATATCACACTGTGGTGCATGAACAACTATAAGCCTGTATCTGTAATGGGATCAGTATTCGAGAAGCTGGGCCATTCAGAATTAGCTACCCAGGGCAATATGTTCGGACCATGGGATCCTGACAAATACGAAGTAGAAGATTCAGCATTTGGCTATATTAAGTTCGAAAATGGTGCTACAGTATTCCTGGAGTCAGCATGGGCTATCAACATGAAGGATTCAAGAGAGGCTGCATGTACACTGTGCGGAACTAAGGCAGGCGCGGAGATCGTAGGCTGCATGGCTGGCGGCAATGCAACAGGAAGAGAATACGACCTGGTAGTTAATGGCACATTCCATGGCAACCTGGTAGAGCAGAGGCTGTCTGATACAGGCACCATCGCATTCTTCACAGGCGAGTCATCAGAGCCTAAGGATCTGGAATGCAAGCAGTGGCTGGAGTGCATCATCAATGATACAGATCCATGCGTAAGACCTGAGCAGGCATTCGTAGTTACCCAGATTCTGGATGCCATCTACCGTTCAGCAGCAGAAGGAAGAGAGATCAGATTAGACTGATAATGTATGAGGAGGTAATAAGGTGAAATTAGGATTAGTCAGTGCGATTCTGCCGGATATGAGCTTCGAGGAATTATGCGAATTTGCCGGTGAATATGGCCTGGAGTGTCTGGAGGTGGCATGCTGGCCATGCGGCAAGGCCGAGCGCCGATATGCAGGCGTAAGCCATATAGATGTAGATAATCTGGACGATGCCCGCATAGATAAGATCAAGCTGTGCTGCGCTAAAAATGGCGTTGAGATCTCATCTCTGGCATATTATCCAAATACTATGGATGCGGATCTGGTTAAGCGTGAGGCAGCAGTTGCACATCTTCATAAGCTGATAGACGCATCTGCCAAGTTAGGCGTAAATATGGTCACAACATTTATCGGTCGTGACTCCAGCAAGACTATTGAGGATAACCTGGAGCTGGTTAAGGAGATCTGGCCGCCTATCATCAAGCATGCCGAGGAGGCAGGCGTTAAGATCGCCATTGAGAACTGCCCGATGTTATTTACTAAGGACGAGTGGCCGGGCGGACAGAATATCATGACAACTCCTGCTAACTGGAGGAAGGTATTCGAGATCCTGGATAGCCCTAACCTGGGAATCAATTATGATCCATCCCATTTCGTATGGCAGATGATCGATTACATTAAACCTATCTACGAGTTTAAGGATAAGATCTTCCATGTTCATTATAAGGATATTAAGCTGTATAAGGACAAGCTGCAGGAAGTAGGCATCATGGGATATCCGCTGCAGTTCATGTCGCCTAAGATCCCTGGTCTGGGAGACGTTGACTGGGGTCGCTACGTTTCAGCCCTTACGGACATCGGATATGATGGATATACCTGCATAGAGATCGAGGATAAGGCATTTGAGGGCAGCATAGAAGCTACCAAGAAGTCCATCATTCAGAGTATAGGATATTTGAGAAATTTTGTTTCTTGAAGGAATTGATTTAAGCGTGGGCAGGAGTTACTCCTGCCTGCCTTTTATGTAAGTGTTGAGGCAAATTAATTAACTGGAGAAAACAGCATGAAGAAATATGCATTTGGCGTTGATGTTGGTGGTACGACAGTGAAAATGGGTCTGTTTGAGACGACAGGCGCTCTCCTTGAGACCTGGGAGATACCAACAGTAACAGAGAATAACGGAGCATCTATCCTTCCAGACATCAGCAGAGCCATATCAGACAAGCTGACAGAGAAGGACATCACGGCAGACGATGTAGAAGGTATTGGAATAGATGTTCCGGGGCCTGTAAGCGATGACGGCACTGTTTATAAGTGCATCAACCTGGGCTGGGATGTTATAAATGTATCCCAGATACTGGGCGAGCTGACAGGGCTCAGAGTTAAAGTAGGAAATGATGCCAATGTTGCGGCCATGGGCGAGATGTTCCAGGGCGGCGGCAAGGGCTATAAAGACGTGGTAATGGTTACGCTGGGCACAGGCGTAGGCGGCGGAGTCATAATCGATGGTAAGATCGTGGCAGGCTTCAACGGAGCTGCAGGCGAGATCGGTCATATACCTACCAGAGAGGGGGAGACAGAATGCTGCGGCTGCGGTAAGAAGGGCTGCCTGGAGCAGTATGCCTCGGCAAATGGATTTACCAGGATCACCAGGATATATCTGGATGAGCATCCTGAGGTGCAGAGCACTCTGAGAGATGCAGCAGAGCTTAATTCTAAGGTTATATTTGACGCTGCTAAGGACGGAGACGCAGCAGCACTTCATATGGTAGATGAAGTCGGAAGGATGCTGGGAAGAGCGCTGGCTTCCGTGGCCTGTGTAGTTAATCCGCAGGCATTTGTCCTGGGCGGAGGTATGTCCAAGTCAGGACCAATACTTATAGACAGCATCGCCAAATACTATAAGGAGTATGCCTTCCATGCATCGAGAGGCACAGAGATCAAGCTCGCCACCCTAGGCAACCTGGCCGGCATGTACGGCGGCGTAGGAATGCTGCTCTCTGATAAGTCATGAATTTATGCCGCATGTTGCGGCATGATATTAAATAAAGGCAGGTTGTACTCGCGCCGGGACGGCGCAGTACCCTGACTAAAAGCCAGCTGCTACGTGCTTGCGGCACTCTCGCAGCTGAGCCTG
>CAVARE010000111.1:0-2583 GCA_963591145.1 Anaerotignum sp.
CCTGAGCATGCAGAGAAGCTGCCAGTGGCAGGTTCTCTGTAATGTGATTCTGAATAGTTACAATAATATTCCAGAACGTCATAACGCACTGTATAAAGGTTAGCGTCAGTATGACGCGGCCTCTGGTATAGACAATTAGAAATTTTTCAGATTAGATTCAAGGAGACTCTCATCATGTCGCTGCAGCGATTAGATAAAATCATCGCATCTATGGGACAGCACTCCCGTAAGGATGTTAAAAATCTTATAAAAACCAGGAAGATATCTGTAAATGGCACTATCGTGTCCAGCTCTGATATAAAGTGTGATCCTGAGTCTGACGAAATCATCGTGGACGGAATCAGGCTTAATTACAGCGAGCATATCTATATCATGCTTAATAAGCCTGCAGGCGTCCTGTCTGCTACAACGGACGCACATGACAGAACTGTCCTGGATCTCATTCCTTCTGAATATAGAAAGCCTGATATGTTCCCTGTAGGAAGACTGGATAAGGACACCGAAGGTCTCCTGCTTCTTACTGACGACGGTGTTCTGGCACACGAGCTGCTGTCGCCTAGGAAGCATGTTGATAAGACTTATTTTGTGAGACTGGAGGGCTGCCTTAACGAGGATCATGTGAAGGCATTTGCCGATGGAATAACTCTCGCAGACGGATACGAATGCATGGGTGCGAAGCTCGAGATACTTAATTCAAACGAAGCACTGATTACTATCAGAGAGGGCAAATTCCACCAGATCAAGCGCATGTTCGGAACCATCAATATGCCGGTACTCTATCTTAAGCGCCTGACAATGGGAGCTCTAAGTCTGGATGAATCCCTCGAGCCCGGGCAATTCAGGATGCTGACCAGTAATGAAATCGAACTGCTTCAAAAATCGTGATTGTTCCCAAGGCTTCACATTACAAAATCGTCTTTTCTAAGCCATCAGCCGGCTTATACAGGATTATAAGATAACAAATAGGTAATTAACAATGCCGGAATATATGCTATAATGGCCACGCAGACATGGCTGGCCGAGTTCATTTGTTCATAGAAAATCAACGGCAATCTGGCGTCTGCTATAATTGAAGGTCAATAATTATTCAGCATGATCAATGGTCGTGCCATTATATATTTCACATATAGGAGGAACAATAAGATGAAATTTGCAGATTTACAGCAGGCTCTCATCGCTGCCATGAAGGCTCGCGACAATGACAGAAAGCAGGCTATTTCAAACCTTGTTTCAGCAGTTAAGAAGGCAGCTATCGACGCCGGCTGCCGCGATAATATCTCTGATGAGATGACTGATCAGGCCATCCTTAAGGAGATAAAATCTGTCAAGGAGCAGATCGACACATGTCCTGCTTCAAGAACAGATCTTCTCGAAGAATATACCACACGTTACAATATTATGAGTGAATTTGCACCTAAGCAGATGTCCGCTGAGGAGGTTAAAGCATATCTGGAGGAGCATTTCGCTGAGGTTCTGGCAACTAAGAACAAAGGCATGATAATGAAAGCTGTTATGGCTGATCTCAAGGGAAAGGCTGACGGCAAAGTTATAAATCAGATGGTAGCTGAATTAACCAAATAATCGCAACTATTGTCCATGGTGGCGGCTGCACAGCGTAGCCATAAGTTTAAGGAGAAAAAATGACTGAATTAAAACCTGTAAAAGAAGGAAAAGTAAGAGAGATCTATGACAATGGCGATACTCTCATCATGGTTGCAACAGACCGCATCAGCTGTTTTGACGTTATTCTGCATAACGAAGTGAGCAAGAAAGGTACTGTTCTGACACAGATGTCGAAATTCTGGTTTGACTATACCAGTGACATCCTGCCAAATCACATGATTTCAACGGATGTTAAGGACATGCCTGAATTCTTCAGACAGCCGAAATTCGACGGCAACAGCATGATGTGCAAGAAGCTCACTATGCTTCCTGTCGAATGCATCGTCAGAGGTTATATCACAGGCAGCGGCTGGGCCAGCTACCAGAAGACTGGCAAGGTATGCGGCATCACTCTTCCTGAAGGCTTGAAGGAATCTGACAAGCTCGCTGAGCCTATCTATACTCCGTCTACTAAGGCTGAGATCGGCGACCACGACGAGAATATCTCATTTGAAGAAAGCATAACTTACCTGGAGCAGGTATTCCCTGGCAAGGGTCAGGAATATGCTGAGAAACTCCGCGATTATACGATTGCTTTATACAAGAAATGTGCTGACTATGCTCTGTCTCACGGCATTATCATTGCTGATACTAAGTTTGAATTCGGTCTTGATGAGAATGGTCAGATTATAATCGGCGACGAGATGCTCACTCCTGACAGCTCACGTTTCTGGCCTGCTGACACTTATGAACCTGGTCACGGCCAGCCGTCATACGACAAGCAGTTTGCAAGAGACTGGCTCAAGGCTAATCCTGACAATAACTGGACTCTGCCTCAGGATATTGTGGACAAGACTATTGGCAAATATCTCCAGGCTTACAAGCAGCTGACTGGTAAGGAGCTGTAATAGGCAAATGCTTGTGCAGCACGTAAGGCGGCATACGGAACATATGCAAATGCCTATGCAAGCACGTAAGGCG
>CAVARE010000112.1:0-2574 GCA_963591145.1 Anaerotignum sp.
GACGGAGCTGTTACAGAGGAATAATATCATCTAAGGATGTTATGAAATGAGTGAATTAATGCGTGCCGGGGTTTACGGCACGCGAATATTATGATGATATTGGAATAAAGGAGCGTCGACGTTGGAGTTTACATTTAAACCCGACAATTTAATAAAGGCCAGAGCGCAGATATATATGCAGCACAGGAAGGACAATGATATTGATTTTTCCAATATGTCAGATGCTGATAAGGCACTTATTGAGCGCTTGGTGAACACATCAGATGATCTGATCAAGGCTGTGGCATTGTCTCTTTCTGACAAGGAAGTTATGACTGCTATAGGATATCTGCCTTACAACTATCTGGGAATTGATGAAAGCAAGCTGTGCAGCATTTTAAAATTCAGATTGAATGAAGACAGCTGCCGGGTGCTGTTCGAGCAGTGGCAGGAATCTTACAATAATCCGGAATGCAACGGATTTATCAAGAGACTCACGCTGGAAGAGAAATCATTCCAGAAGGTTCTGGCTGATAATCATATAACAAGTGAGATATTCCTGCAGATTCTGGATGCGAAGAGTATTCCTCTCAGCATTATTGAGAATCTGACGGGCATGCATTTCTCGGATGGTGATGATTTCGACAAGAAGCTTAAGCATTATGGTATCCGTGAGATGAGTTATCTCGATATTGACTGTAAGAGAGCATTGCTTACATTCTGCGGCAAGTCAGACTATTTAAGCTGCAGTGAGGATAATATTCTTGATATTATCAGAAGCTACAATCAGTACATGCTTAAGCGATTCGTTACGAATTTTATGAGCAAGATGAGCCTGTGGGAGCTGGAAAATTATCCTAATGTAGCAGCATATCTGCGCAGCATGATCGGCAATAAGATATCCAGAACCTTCCAGACCTTCTTCGCAGGTGACAGCGATGAGGATATAAGAAAGTACATGGATTGGATCAATATCTATAAGATTGATGAGTACTTTGAACGAGATGACAGAAGCCAGTTCTGGAAGCAATACCGATTTGAAAATGTCATCAAATATCCTATCAGCAATGTGGTCGTGATGGAATTCGATCAATATGTTGCAGTAGAATTTCTCGGAAACAGCAAGGGCAATATATACATTTGCGCGCGAAATGTATTCAGAGACAAATTCTATCCTAACCTGGAGGCTCTGGATAATAACAGCCTGAGGGCTTATTTCAAAGAAAACAAGGATCTGTGCGTTGACAACAGGAGCCATATGGTCAGATGGCAGTCTCATGTGGCAGGTGTCATCGCAAGGCGCGAGATCGCGCAGATGCTGCCGAGGTAAAAGTAAGTATTTAAGCCTGACAGCTACTATTAGCATCATCTATAGTTCCAGAGCATTTGCATAAATGGTCTGGAACTATGTCTATAATGTATGGGAAGATGAAGATTTGCAAGAACCTGTTATTGAAGAACAGTTTAATCCTGATAGGACGATTTTAACGCTTCCTTTAGATAAAAGGACTGTTCGAAAAAGTGCTGAAAAAAGTGCTGAAAAAAATGCGGCGAAAAAAAGTGCTGAAAAAAAAGTGTTGAAAAAAAACGTTGAAAAAAAAGTGACGAAAAAAACACAGGAAAAGTATACAGCCATATTGGAGTCGATGCAGATTGACAGATGGTATAAGGCAGCTGAATTTGAAAGTGTTGTAGAAGTCAAAGAGTCCAGAATCAGAGTGTTACTTAACGATATGAAGGAAAGAGGGATGATAGAGACAATAGGTAGCACAAAAGGTAAATTGTATAGAAAATGTAGGGAATGAAAAAATTTCGCTTAAAACCCTCGCTGCAGCATCATTCAGAACTATAAAAAGGTTTTTAATGTTAATAAAATAATGTAGAATAAATGCATCACATGAAATAATATAGAATTTTAGAGAGGGGTGATTATATGCCAGGACATGGACCAGGAGGACCAGGAATGGGCGGCGGCCCGGGAATGGGAGGACCAGGAATGGGTGGCCCGAGAATGGGCGGCCCAGGTATGGGCGGACCAGGAATGAGAGGCCCAAGGATGGGCGGACCTAGAAGACCGTGGGGACCACCTCCGCCGAGACGTGGAGGCGGATGCTGCCTGATGCCATTCATTTTAGTCATAGGAATTATCGCTGCGGTAATCGCGATTATCCTGTGATTTTATGCCGTGGATACGTAACTTAAACAGAGCAAAATCAAGAACTCCAGTTGAGGGAAAAGTTTTCGAAAATCAATGCCAATCAACTGGAGTTTTGTAGTACCATGGGTGACAATTATTACCTGTGTGCCTGATTCATATAAGTACGGCAGAGATGATGCATGAATGGAACCTATGGAGAGGCTGCGTAAGGCTGAACCAGAACCCGTCTACGGCGGGTGCGTAAAATGTATGCTATAAACTTGTTGAAAATGTTTGACTAGTTTGGTAATCTAATTTTTTGAGAATACTAGTCGTCTATTTGTGAAAGAATGCGATAGCCGACTAGTTCGGCGATTGAAAGATTATATAATATATACATTTAATAGTAAGGATCAGATGGGCGTGAGTTTAAAACAGGAAATAGAGAAGCGACGTAC
>CAVARE010000113.1:0-2416 GCA_963591145.1 Anaerotignum sp.
TAACTGTATCTGGTCCGATGCTTAAGCTGGCGGTTAAGAGCAGACAGAAGCTGGGCAAATTCGGAATGAGACTGCCTGTATATATCGGTTCACTCCTTACGTGGCTGGGAACAGGTGTATGGCATGGCTTTAATCTGCATTTTATCGTATGGGGACTTATTAACTGCGTAGTAATCGTAATCTCAGAAGAGCTGGCACCGGCATATGAGAAGTTCCATGGCAAATATGCCTGGTCTAATACCAGGGGATATAATGTATTCCAGATCATAAGGATGTTCGTTCTGATGAATCTTATCCGTGCGACAGACCTGTTTAATGATGTAGGTGATTACTTCAGAAGACTGGGATCACTGGCATATAATTTCAATTTCAATATTCTGTGGGACGGTACTATGATGAATCTGGGACTGTCTGCATCGGATTATATTATTCTGGGAGTAGGAGTTATACTGATGTTCCTCGTAAGCTTCTTCAGCAGGGATGATGTAAGTATAAGAGTTAAACTTCAGAGAATACCAAGGGCAGCCAGATATGCCATATTCCTTGCGCTGCTGATTTCGGTAATACTGTTTGGAAGTTATGGCATCGGTTATGATGCAAGCAGCTTCATTTACAACCAGTTCTAACAGAGGTTTATGTATTAATGAAGAAAAAGAAAGTAATAGTAATAACTATAATAACGGTAGTAATAGCCGCTGCGATATTATATTTCCTGCAGGCTCTGCTTATGCCTAAATACATGACCGAGACCAAGGAAGGCGCCATGATACAGGAGTATTATGCAAATGCTGGTGGAAATGATGTCATTTTCGTAGGAGACTGTGAGGTTTATGAGAATTTCTCACCTATAACAATGTGGGAGGAATACGGAATAACGTCTTATATCAGAGGATCCGCACAGCAGCTGATCTGGCAGACATATTACCTTATGAAGGAAACATTTGAATATGAGACTCCTGATGTAATGGTTTTTAATGTACTGGAAATGAAATATGATACCCCGGCCAGCACGGGCGCCTCAAGTCAGCGCGAAGCCTATAACCGTATGACACTTGATGGCATGAAGTGGTCCAAATACAAATGGGATGCGATTTATGCTTCCATGACTGATGAAGAAAAATCCAAAGACGGAATTTGGTCATATATATTCCCAATATTAAGGTATCATGACAGATGGTCAGATATTACGGCAGATGATTTTAAATATTTATTCAGCAGAGATTCTGTAACAGACAACGGATATCTGATGCAGGTTAAGGTTAATCCTGTGGGAGATGAATATCCTGTTATTCCGCTGGTAGATTATAATTTCGGAGATAATGCATATTATTATCTGGATAAGATAGTAGAGCTGTGCGAGGAACATGGAACACAGCTGGTTCTTATTAAGGCACCTTCTCTGTCACCTACATGGTATGACGAGTGGGATCAGCAGATGGAAGATTATGCCAATGAGCATGGACTGTTGTATATAAACTTCCTGGACAAGATTGACGAGATCGGAATAGACTGGAATACAGATACTTACGATCAGGGCCTGCATCTTAATGTATATGGCGCTGAGAAGCTGTCCCGTTATTTTGGACAGATCTTATCTGAGCAGCTGGGTGTCGCTGACCATAGATCAGATACCGAGATTGCGGCTAAGTGGGAACAGAAATGTGAAACTTATATGAAACGAAAAGAAAGCCTTGAAAAGGAACTGGAAACCGTAGTAGAATGATACGCGCTGATGACATGAGGATCTCAGGTTGTCGTGCATAGAATAGTTTTAAAATGTTTAGAACCGGAAGGAGATTTTAATATGAGAAGGAAAATTTGCCTGGCCATCGCCATGATTATGTCTGCAGTCGCACTTACGGCATGCGGCAGCTCTTCAGACAATACATCTACAACAGCTGAAACAACTACAGCAGCTGCAGCAGCAGATGAGGCAACAACAGCCGCAGCAGCCGCATCATCAACAGATCAGTATGCATTTACATATAAGGGAACAGTTATTTCTATGAAGGCAGATGCAGCTTCTATCATCGAAGCTCTGGGCGAGCCTAAGAGCTATACAGAAGAGACAAGCTGTGCATTTGAGGGACTTGATAAGAATTATACATATACAAGCTTCATCCTGACAACATATCCTGATGGAGATACAGACCGTGTTAATTCCCTGACACTTAAGGATGATACAGTAAGTACAGCAGACGGAATCTGCATCGGCGATTCTAAGGATAAGGTTGAAGAAGTATATGGAGCAGATGCATTCAATGGCGTAAATGCTTACATCATTACAGAGGCAGATGCATCCCTTACAGTTATCCTGGAGAATGATAAGGTTTCATCAATCCAGTATAATGCAGTGTTCGAGTAACTATTCAGAGCCATGCAAAACTGCTTTCTGCGAATGCTTGCATTCGAACAG
>CAVARE010000114.1:0-2148 GCA_963591145.1 Anaerotignum sp.
TCAGTCACTTTCGACACCTCTTCTATCTGATTACGTCCTTCTCTCTTTCAAGCCTGAATGCGACTGAGCTCTTAAGATATTTAAGATATTCAGGATCGCTGCACATTGCTTTAGAAGGTGTGTCAGATAATTTGGCAACTGGCCGTCCGTTAACATACTGCAGCTTGATTACAATATTAAGCGGATCCACATCCGTATCATTGGAACAGAAGGTTCCGATTCCGAACGTTACCTTAACCTTATCCTTAAAGTATTGATAGAGCTCCTCTGCTCTGTCAAAATCTAGGCTATCACTAAATAATAACTGCTTAGTCATGGGATCAACACCATACATCCTGTAATGGCTTATAATTTTCTCACCCCATGCATATGGGTCTCCGCTGTCATGACGGACTCCTGAGTAGTTATTGACCATCGATCTCGTGAAATCCTTCAGAAACAGATCTGTTGTCAGGGTATCAGAAAGTGCTGTACCATTATCGCCATTATATTCTGTATACCAGTCCTTCATCGCATAATAATTGGTATATGCCAGAGGAATTGAGTCAATGCCCTGATACATCTGAACGAATTCATGGGCATAGGTTCCGATAGGTGTAAGATTATGCATCTTGGCAAAATACACTGATGACGTGCCGGCGCAGTTTTTCGTCTCTTCTGCAAATCTCTTAATAACAACCGACTGCCATTCACGTGACAGACGTCTTCTACAGCCAAATTCTGCAAATTTGAAATT
This sequence comes from Anaerotignum sp., assembly GCA_963591145.1. Classification (GTDB taxonomy): domain Bacteria; phylum Bacillota; class Clostridia; order Lachnospirales; family Lachnospiraceae; genus RGIG5612. The sequence continues at coordinate 737 of CAVARE010000114.1, forward strand.
GTATTTGCCCGCATTCATAGCCTCAATCTTCTCATCAAGACGTCTTTCTGCTGACTTTCTGAGGGTCTCGTAGTCATATTGCATGCGGAAATATACTTCATTAACAATTTCAAGCAAATATATCTCGAACTGCATTGCCGAGAACATCGGTCCCTTCACTATTATGCTGAGCTCGCCCTTCTCATCAACGCTGGTATTCACATAATCCCTGATTGGATGCCACAGACGCAGGAATTCTACATAATCGTCGGATATAAATCTGATGGAACGAAGATAATCGAGTTCGTCTTTTCTAAAGCGAAGTGAACACAGGTAATCAATCTGTTCATTGATTTCTTCAAGCATTTCATGAGTGAAAATTATATTCTCTGTTCTGCATTTGAAGTGATATTCTCCTGTGAGGTTGGTATGCTTGTGAAAGATAACCTGATCCATGTTGAATTTGTACAGGTCGGTGTCAAGCAATGAGATAATAATCGGATCTAATTTCATTTTGTTCTCCTTAGATACTCTGGGTATCGAGTTTATCCTGTGATGCGATCACAGCTCTTCTAATGTCGTCATACCTTGCTTTTATAGACGGCTCTATATATCGTTCAAATTCCTCTTTATTGTCTTCGATCACGAATTGTATCATTTTGGTAGCCGATATATCAATTGATTTCGGAACGTACAGCTCTGCGATATTCCAGTCATCATCTATCCAGGAGGTTCTTCTTGATTCCTTGCCTGACACGAAAAGATCCGGATATTCACCGCATTTTTCAATTACATTCTTAAGTACATATTCACCCCAGGCGCAGTTATTACCCACACCGATATCTGGGAGCGGATATATTTCTATATCAGCAAATGCTGTGAGAAGAATAGATTTTCTCGTCTCGTATGTGAGGGGATTCTTAAGCGTACCTGATTCCTGGGACGAGCCCACAAACAGAGCCACTCTCTCGCACAGTTCAATGGCTCTTCTGACCATGTCTGAATGTCCCTTATGAAGAACCTGGAATCTTCCTACCAATATGCCTAATTTGAATGGTTTCTTCTTGTTTTCCATAGTGCCTTTTATTCTAATACATATTTTTTTTTATTCAACTAGCCAACTTCAAAAAAATCAGTATAATACTATGGTTGACCTGGAGGGTCATCAATTCATCTGCGAGGCTTTATTATGAACAATTCTAATGAATATATACGAGGGCTGAAGGCGGGATTTGCCATCGGACTCGGATACCTGTCTGTTTCTATCACTTTCGGCATAATGGGCATCAGCAGCGGCCTGACCTGGTGGCAGACGCTGTTAATCTCAATGCTCACACTGACATCTGCAGGACAATTTGCAGCACTTGATATCATGATATTGCCGGGACAGTTTATCCAAATGTTCATCGCTCAGCTGACGATAAATATCAGAA
>CAVARE010000115.1:0-2023 GCA_963591145.1 Anaerotignum sp.
CGATATTATACCCCTATAGGGTATTTGTCAATATATCTATCCAGGCTATAGCTTTATTCTCGTAATAAAATGTGCTATTATCCTAGTCGACAAGTACACTGTTTATATTTGAATCTTAATGTCAAACAGTGCAGCCAAGGACTAAAGAGGATCATTGCTATGATGAAAGAACGTATTCAATTCAAAAATATGATCAAGGATCGGTTAAGTCATATCGATCCTGATGCGCTGGCCTTTAATCAGGATGAATTCTGGACGATCCAGCGTGAATACGAATATATAGAATATTATTCCATTGAGAAGAGACTGATGAACACAGCCCTGGCGCTCCATCTGGCTGTCGGTCTTCATAATGGCAGCTACAGAAAATCCACCATCACCAAAAACAATCAGACCTATAAGCTTCCATATGTGATTCACTGTCTGTGGGTCTGTCGAATGCTGGCCGACTTAAGCGTTCCTGTCACCCACGATGAGGAAGACATTCTACTGGCATCAGCGCTATGCCATGACATGATCGAGGATGTGGATTTTCCTGAGGGCGGACGGGAGCTTTATACAAAATATGGCTTAGATCCACAGGTTTATCAGATAGTAAAGCTGCTCTCCAAAAGATACGATTTTACAGACGAACAGGAGCGCGCATTCTTCCACAATATAGAATGCAACAAGCTGGCATTACTGGTTAAGCTCTCGGATCGCTGTCATAACGTAGAGGATCTCTATAACAGACCATCCTGGAAGGTTCATGAATATGTGGGAGAAACCAGAAAATTCTTCATCCCCATGTGTGAATATGGTCTGGACCATTACGATGATATCAATACGACTCTCCAGATCCTGCATGAGAAGCTGATCAACCTGACTCAGGCTGCCGAGGTTCTGGTAGACAGATACGACCAGCGAAAGGAAGCATTACTTAAGGAGCTGGACAGACTCAGAAACGAACACGAGCTTCTCAGAAAAGAATGGGATGCATTGTGGAATGAATAATTTATTTTCAAAAAGCAGGAAGCACTATGATAGACTTAATTAATAAAAATAACGATACAGATCTCGGCAGCTTATATGGTTTTATTAAGTGCCATGCAGCCAACAATAATATGTCTGATACATTGTCAGCCATCCGGCTCATGGACGACATGACTGCACAATTTTCCGAAACAGAAAATATATTCAAATACAGCCTTATGATCTGCCGCATGCTGATAGACCTCAACATGGATCTGACATCTGATGAGAAGGATACTCTTATCGCAGCATCCCTGCTTCATATGATTCCTGATGATCGCGCTCAGAAGGAGGCATACAGGCAATTATTCAACAAATATCAGGTATCTGATGACATTTGCGGCATCATTGATCTGCTCAACGAGCGAAATACTGACGACGATGCGGAGCTTTCAGCATGTTTTTCTGAGATTCAGGAAAATAAGCTGGCACTCTTAATCGCTCTGGCCGAGCAGGGAAATACCGTAGAACGCCTTCATTTTCTAAACAGCTGGCAGTTCCGTAAATTCATCTACGATACCAGAAAATATTATTTTTCCATGTGTATCTATGCCAAGGAGCACTACAATGAGCTGCTCTCTCCTATAGGAATCCTGCTGGAGAAGCTCCGTAATCTCACTGATGTTGCAGAAATGCTGTTCGCCAAATTCGAATCAATGGAAATAGAGCTCACTCAGGAGATCCTGCATCTTAAGGAAGAAAATGCCACCATGAAGGGCATCATACAGAAGCTGAAGGCGGACTGCTAGACGGTGTCTCTAATTAAGTAAAGGTTTCACTGCATCATCCTGCCTTGTCAGCATTCCCATACTGATTTTTACAGCAATATCTTAAATACGATTCTCTCATCCTCAATGGCAGCGCTTATCCTGCCGCCATGCGCGTCAACTGTTGCCTTAACAATGGACAGACCGATTCCCGTGCCGCTGATCTGCGGCGAGTGGGACTGATCGCCCCGATAGAAACGCTCGAACAGCCTGGATACATCGGGTATTCTGCCTGCCTCGCATTT